>JABMSB010000082.1 GCA_013202205.1 Candidatus Omnitrophota bacterium | reverse complement strand
AGGTTATGTCATCACAATCAAAGTTCTCGGCTGATGCGGTGATCGTCTCATCCGCCTTGCGATATATGGTAATCTTGCCAACGTAGGTATTGCCACCATAGGTGATCTCTTGATCCGTTAAGATGTCGACCTTGGAAGCAACTATGCCGTTTGCATCTTTGTATACTATCCTGGTTCCTTCCAGGCCTGTCTGACTATGATAATTTATCTGATCGTAAGTAAATTCTTCGGTGGATGCCAGGACTGTACCATCCGCTTTTTTGTACGTAATACGCACACCGGTGTAGGTTAAACCACTTTCGGTTATCTGCGCATCGTCCACCCTGTCGGTTATGGAGGCAACTTCGCTAAAATCTGAATTGGTATAGATCTCTGTCCTTATGGCTGTTTCAACAAAGTCATCCGAAGTATCACCAGGCGTGCCATTGTCATTTACGATCTCAATCTCGAATTGCCTGTATGCGCTGGAGACGCCTCCGGACACATTGAATGTGATAACCTCATCATAACCATCAAATTTAGTTATAATAGCTACTATGGGCCCCTCGAGAGAATCTCTCCGCTGGGTAATGGTCGTATGGCCATCATCGGTTTCGTCATAAATGGAATAGATAATTTCACCATTCGGGCCAATGGAAATTGTATAATCTAAAACAGGCTCGTTCATCTCGTTATATTTATAATGCGCCGCGCCACCTCCTGGCAGATTAACAAGTCCCGTCGTAGCCATTATCTCTTCTATCCACTCAAAGAATGTCTTGTCGTCCTTATCTTCCCAATAGTCTTCCATCTCTTCCCAGGCATCCTCTTCCTCCTCGTCTGTCAGTCCATCCGCAATCTCATCGTACGGCACACGCTTCCCGGTTGTCTCACCCCCACTCCTTCGTGCGCGACTGCGCTGTGACTCAAGCTGTTCCAGCAGCTTATCTTCGTCTTCCTCTCCCTCCTCCAACTTTCTTTTGAGTCGCTCATCCCCCTGCTCAATCAAATCCTCAAGCATGTTCATGTTGTCGACCACTTCCTGCTGCCTCTCTTGCGCCTCTTGCACATAACCGGGGGCAAACGCCATCGCTTCCTTCGCCGCCTTTCTGCGTGATAATATATCCTCAAGGCCGGCTGCCCAAACTATCTGCTGATAGAAAAAGATCACCGCCAAAATCATGGCGATGATCTTTAAGCATATCCGCTTTTGTGGGTGTTCCTGCCAGTCAATCATCTAGTTTCACCCCAGAGTTTTTATCGTCCCCTTAATCACGGCTATTAATAAGTACTTATTAAATCACAATAAAAGACTTTTAAAACCGGCTTACTAATCGCTGAATAAAAAACGGGCACCAGCCGAACCCCCTTCAGCTGATTTCCCAGCCCCCATGTTTAGCTACTATTACTTATATATCTTATGCTAACTTTTATTAAGTATTTATATAATAAGAAAAAAAATAATAAGGACTAATAGAAAGTAGCTACAACTTATTAAAACCTTTTACAATCTATTACAAGTATATCATGATAAGAATGGAATGTCAACCCTCAAAGACAAACTATTTTATATTTTAACATTGCTCTTTCCCATTTCCCCATAAGGGGTTAGAAGGCCTGTATCCATCTTGTTTCTAAAATGTACCATTTTTACATCTTAGCATTGTGCAATATGCAAAAAATTTACAAAAACCGAGCCCAAAATCCCGGTGTATATGTCGCTCTGTAATCCTCTCCACCCTCGTCTTTGGCGCTAAAAAACCTTCCATAAAAACAGTTAGGCGTGATCAAAATGGCCGTTTTACTTGCTAAATAAGTAGTTTTTTAAGAGCCGATATACTATCTTAGTTTGTTTGAATCTCAAATATTTTACGGCGTTGATGAGGTTTCTTGGGACAGAATAATATCTGATGAGAACGCTCTTTTGCAATCTTCTCAAATCAGATGCCGATAGCTCCTCGGTACTGTAAACGCTCTTATACATCGTGAACTCATCCCACCGATATTGCGCAACACCTTTTTCTTTGGTCCACTCATCAAAAATAGCGCTTCCGGGAAGCGGTACAAACAATGTGAATTGTGCAGTATCCAATTTCAGCTTTTTAGCATATTTCAAGGTACACTCAACGGTCTCCCTCGTCTCTCCCGGAAGCCCCAATATAAAAAATCCATGTAACAAAATTTTATGCCTTTTTATCATATTTATCTGCCCTTCCACCCGTCGGAGATCCAAGCTCTTTCTTGCTCTATCCAAAATCTGCTGGTTCCCCGATTCGATACCGATAGCCAGCTTATAGCATCCGGAGGCCTTTAGTTTCTTGATAAGATCTTCATCCAGAGAATCAATCCTCACTCCACTAGGAGCCTGCCAGGGGATATTCAGCCCCCTCCTAATCATCTCATCGCAAATACCCTCCGCGTGGGGTTTGGATATAGTAAAATTATCGTCAATGATGTGCAGCTCTCTGATCTCAAATCTTGTCACGAGCGATTCTATCTCATCAACAACTTTTTCGGCGCTTCTGAACCTCATCTTATTCCCCCAAATAACGCCGGAGGCACAAAAAGTACATTGATACGGGCAGCCCCTGCTTGTGATAATCGGCGCAAAGGGACGATGTTTTGTGTAAATTCCGTGAGGGGCATCCATATATAGATGAGGGTCGATCTCATCCCAGCTTGGCATTGGTATCTCATCGATCTCTTCTATAGGCCTTCTACGAGGTGCCATTATTACACGCCCATCCTCTTTCCTAAAAGCAAGACCTTTTACATTCTCAAAATCACCCCTGCCGGCCTTCAACATGGAGACGAGTTCAAATAGGGTCTCCTCGCCCTCTCCCATAATGGCAAAATCGACAGCCAATTCCTTAAGCGCTTCCTCCGGTAATACTGTCGCATGAGGCCCTCCTATGCAAATTAAACACCCCGGAGCAACTTTCTTTAGCGCACCTATTAACTCTTTGGTCGCGGGTATCATATCTGTGCTGGCATAAATACCTACCAGCTGGGGGGTAACGCTTCTTATCTTCTCTGCCGTCTCTTGCAGAGAAAGCCCCTCACCCTGCATGGGATCTATAATTCGAGAATTTATATTGCGGGCTCTAAGGTAGGCACTTAAATAGCCTATACCGAGCGGTGGCGTTATTACGTACGCCTTATAGGGGGCTCTGCAAAGCACTACCTTAAACATATCACCCTCTTATTTAATTTTAGTTTTTGCAAACAATTACCTGCAATGTAACATAAAGCGCGGTGCCTGTCAAGTGGAGTCCGGGTAGAAACGAAAGTCCTTGACCGCCGATATTCCCAACATGTATAATGCTAATGTAGAAATGGAAAAGGATGACTTTATCCACTCTATCGCTTGCAAAGGGTGGTTCATAAAAAATAAAGGGCATCAAAAAATCAGGGGAATGTATTTTTTGGGAGGCCATTATGGTTCTGTGTTGCAAACAGAAAAATATTTTCGGAAAAATAGACGATAGATTATGCCACTCTTGGATCGCAAGAAAAATAAGCAAGGTGATCTCGCATATCGAACTGAATACAATGCGCTATTATCAGGATAAGGCAATGATATCAATGATAAGAGGGCTGATGAAAGAAGAGGGCGACCTTTTTTTTAAGCCAAGTGAGGTTTTCATGATTTATTCACTCGCCTTGAGCCGAGGGAATATAGAGGGAGACTATGCGGAAGTGGGTGTCTACAGGGGGGCTTCGGCAAAAATAATATGTGAGGCGAAAGACGATAAACATCTTTATCTTTTTGACACTTTTGAGGGGCTTCCGCAAACAAAAAAGACTGATAACAGATTTTCTAGAGTAACCCTTAGAGCAAATTATGAATATGTAATCCAGCGGCTTTCAGTATATAAAAATGTTCATATCTATAAAGGCATCTTTCCGAAAACAGCCGACCCAATAAAAGATAAAAAATTTGCTTTTGTACACCTCGATGTCGATCTTTATCAAAGCAGTTTAGATTGCCTTGATTTCTTTTATAAAAGGACGCAAAGAGGGGGTATTATATTATCTCATGATTATGCTAAGGCGGAGGGCGTGAAAAGGGCCTTCGATGAATTCTTTACTGATAAATCTGAGGACATAATAAGATTGCCTATGACGCAATGCATGGTGATAAAAAATTAGCCCTTCGCCATGAGCACTTGCTCTTCCCCCTTGAAAAACGCCTACCTCCATTTTTTTTCGTCGTTTAAGCTGCTTTAGCGACTCTGGTAAAACAAAAATCCTTGACCTTTGATAGGCCTTGCGGGTATAATATTGCCAATGAATACATTATTACGCCAATCGGCAAATCTGATAACACTCTTGAGGGTGCTTTTTGTCTTTGGGGTTATTTATCTACTCAAATCCAGCAATCCGTTAATCTGTCTGTGGGGGGTGCTGCTTCTGCAGATAATTTTCTTCATGGACGGCCTGGATGGTTACATCGCCAAAAAGACAAAGTCGGTCACAGCTATCGGCGGGTTGATAGACACCCTAGGCGATAGGATAACCGAAAACCTTCTTTTAATCTTCTTCGCAGCTCTCTGGATCATACCTATGTACGTACCACTTATATTTGTGGCCCGCTCTCTAGCGGCAGATTTTGTAAGATCCCTATCTTTTAAACACGGACATACTACTTTTTCTGTAAACACATCCCTGTTGGGGTACATATTTGTAGCATCTAAGGCCTCTAGAATCATATACCTCCTCATGAAATTCTTTCTATTCACGCTCGGAGCGATAACCCTCTTTCTGATGAGGGCCCATAACACCTTCGACGTCAATCCAACCACGCTGGCCATGCTCAGACACATAACTGTCGTCATGGCTAATATATTGGTCTTTGTAAATCTACTAAGATTCGTCCTCTTGATATATGATAGCCGAAATGTATTGAAAGAAAACTTTTTAAATGGCCCTGCCGGACAATGAATAAACTACTCGACAAAACCAAAAAAGATATACACCTCATCCTCATATTCGCCGTGGTCTTTAATATCATCGCTTTATCGCCGCTCGTAAGCGGCAAAGAGTCTTATGGCGGTGATAATTCCTACCATCTGGCAGATGTCATCTTTATGAAAGAGGTTATATATAAGGATCCGCTGAACATATTAGACCCATGGTGGCATCACTGGTCCATGGGGTTTCCGATAGCCCATTATTATCATTATTTCTCCTGGTTCATTATGGCGATAATTGGGGCAGCCCTGCCCTTTCTCCCTCCTTATACATTATACAACTTCTCGATCGTCGCGCTCTTCTCTCT
>JABMSB010000081.1 GCA_013202205.1 Candidatus Omnitrophota bacterium | reverse complement strand
TGGTAAGGCTGTTTTTGAAGACCTGCTCGAAGGCAAGAAATTTCAGGATCCCCAGCTTGACCGTCGGGTGAAAACGAAGCCCGCCCTTGTACGGACCTATGGCACTATTCATCTCGATACGAAAACCCCTATTGACGTGGATCTCTCCCTTATCATCCATCCAGGGGACGCGGAACATTATCACCCTCTCAGGCTCAACAATTCTCTCCAACATCTTGGCCTTCAGATACTTAGGATTTTTCTCTAAGTACGGCATTACAGATTCTACTACCTCATGTACCGCCTGGTGAAACTCCTCCTCACCGGGGTTCTTTGCGGCAACCTTCTTCATGAAGGCTTCGATCGTAAGCTTTTTTGCCATCGCGCTCCTCCTTAATATGTAACTGCTTGATTGTTAAGCAGCAACGCAGATAAAAAAAGCGTCTTCCTCTGCGCAACCGCACACAGAAAGGACGCCTTTGTCCTCTTTTAAAGCCTTTTCATTTTACCAACTCACCTATATGCTGTCAAGCGATTTTTTACCGGCTATCTTTTTTGCCTACTATATGGTAAAATAGTTTCGTTCAATAAGATTAGGAGGATTAAAATGATCAAGGATCTGATATTAAAGAATAGGAGCTTTCGACGGTTTCATCAGGATACCACTATAAAACTGGAGGCGCTGCGAGAGCTTCTCGACCTGGCAAGGCTCTCTCCTTCTGCGGCAAACCTGCAGCCCTTGAAATACATCATCTCATGTGACACAAAAAAGAATGAGTCGATATTCCCGCATCTCAAGTGGGCCGGATATCTCAAAGATTGGCCGGGTCCGGTTGAAGGTGAGAAACCTTCAGCATACATTATAATACTCTGTGATATCCAGATATCCAAAACAATAGATTGCGACCACGGCATAGCAGCTCACTCGATCATGCTGGGCGCCAGGGAAAAAGGTCTTGGCGGCTGCATAATCGCCTCCATAGACCACAATAGCCTTAGGAAGTCCCTTAATATAGAGGAAAGGTATGAAATACTGCTTGTTTTGGCCCTCGGCAAACCAAAAGAAGATGTGGTACTTGATGAGGTCCGTTCCGATGGCAAGATCAAGTACTGGCGTGACTCAGAAGGCACCCACCACGTCCCGAAGCGTTCCCTAGATGACCTAATCCTATAGCCCCAAGGTGAGTTCGACTATCTTGGTGCCGTCGTTTAAGATTACCTTATCAGGCTGTATCTCAACTACGATGTTTCCTTCTATCTCATCTCCGACACCGACGATCTCACCATCTATTATAGCAGTCGGTGCTTCTTCGTCCCATACTATACCACCCAACTTCAGGTCTCCCATATGGGCAAGGGGTCTATATGTAAACGGATCTTTTCCCCATTCCGAAACCGCCATCTTATCTTCAAACTTCTGAAAGTTTATATTTGGGGATGTACTACCCTTCATCGTCCCTGCTGCCGCAGATGAGGTTTTAGCAGCAACCTTCCTTCCCGCTTTCGTCTGTCCCTTCGCTTTAAAGATATTACCTATGACAAAGATAAGCGCGAGAACCCCCACAGAAGTTACGATCAGCTCTATCTTATCCTTCTTAGTCATGCTCTATCTCCTCCCGGCCAAAAGGTAGATCGTCAATTTTATATCGGCCTTAAGACTGGCCTGATCTTGTGCCTTTGTTATGCCAACCCTCTCGATTGTCAAAAGCTGGTCGATATCTTTGCGCAAAATCTCAAAAAATTCACCCAGTTCTTTATACTTAGAGTGGACTATTAGAGATATTGACATCTTCTCACATGGCCTGCCATCTATAGCAACTTCCTTCTCTTCTGAATATGGGGCCTTGGGTTGAGGCTTTATCGAGACGATATCGATCCCGAGCTTGTGAGCGGCATCGGAGATGGCCCTCAAGGCATCTTCCTCATTATCCGGGAGTCTCCTCTCTAAGGCCTGAAACTCCTCCTCTAGCGCGTTGAACCCCTCCTCAAAACTCTTCTCCCCGCCTATGATCGCCTCTATCTTATCGATCTTGCTCTCTAAACCAATGAGTTCGGACTTAAGGATCTTAACAGAGCTCTCTGACGGAAGATAGACGAATATCCAGAATATTATAAATGCGGCCAAGGCAAACAACCCTATGATCAAGATCTTTTTCTGAGCCTTTGTCATTTCCATCCCGCACCATCCCAATCTGCCAGCTCACACCGTATCTCAAACTTTGACGCGTCGCGCCCCTGACATAGCGTCCTATTGGAGGAGCGGAGTATCGCCTCATCAAAGAGGCATGACTCCTCAAGGGCCTTCATGAAGGCCGATAGCTCATCCTGTGCATCCTGTTTTTTACAGATTATATGCCCCGTCAGGATCAAGATATCATCCTTCCTATCAATAACTATGCCGTCTAATAGACCTGCCGCCGGTACCAGATTGCATAGCTCCTTCAATATCCAACCCGGGGGAATCCTGTCGGCCTTTATCTCCGCTATCAGGGCCCCTCTTTCAATTATCTTTTCGTTTATCTCATTTATCTTATCTATTATCTCAAGGTGCATCTTTGCGTTCTTAACCCTATTTTTATAATCGGCTACCTGGGCCCTTACTGCAATAAGTGAAAATACGAAAAGTGCGGCTGCCGTTATCGTAACAAGCCGCAATGACATCTTCTGGAATGATTCTGCCTTCTCAGTCCTGTATTCATATGGCAGGAGGCTTGGTCTCTTCTGTAGGCTGAGGCCTGCCGATAAGACATTTATCAGCTGAGCCGAGTCGCTGTCAAACTGGTCCCTCTTCAGGGTTTCGTTGATCGATATAAAATCTCCCGAGCGTAGATTATATACATCGAAGGCCAACTCCTCCTTGAGGTATTCCTTTAGGCCCTTTAGATTGGAACCGCCACCTATGATATACATAACTTTCGGTGCTTCAGCTTCATAGCTTGTTACACAATAGTCTATGGATCTCTTTATCTCCGAGACGAGCCTCTCCAGGATTGGCCTAATAAGGGAGATGATCTGAATCGCCTTTATCCCGTCGACCAAGACCTGATTGGGGTCATGGGGTATGCCGAACTCCTTCTTGATCTCATCGGCCTTCTCCTTAGTCAGCTCTATTCTCCCTGTATCCGAGAGGATGGTACCGCTCATACTCGTAGTAATCGCCTCGGAACTGAAAGGGAGCGCCCTTATAAAGCTCAATTTGGAATTCTTATATATTGAGAAATTCGATCCGATAGCCCCAACATCGAGAACGGCTACAGCACCTTCCTTTGCCCCCTCTATCCTCTCTAATATATAGGCGAGATCGAAGGGCGGCGATTTTATGTCGATGACATTCAGGCCTATCCCTTTAGCTATATTAAGATATCTCTCCACAAGTTCATTTTTGGCGCATGCCAGCATCAAATCTTTGCGTTTTGCGCCTTCTGTATCGGTATATTCATCTATCGTCTGCCAATCGATCTGGGCCCGGCCAAGATCAAATGGAATATCATTCTTGATCTCCCATGATAGCGCCTCTCTTGTCTCATTCTCAGGCACAGACGGTAAGCTGACGCGCTTGATTATTAAGGAATCGGGATCCTGCAGCGTTATCATAATCTCTTTTTGAAGGATCGAATTGGTCCTTATAAAATCGATGATAAATTCACGTAAAATCCTATCTTCATGCTGCAGCTCTTCAGCGCCAAACTCCTTTATGGCGTATTTAAGAAGTTCCGTCTTCCCCTTAGACAGAGAGATGAGCGCTATCTTGGCTGCACGGCTGCCTATGTCCAAAGAGAGGATCTCCTCTCTCTCTTTTTTAAACATCTTTGTCAGATCCATATCTTATTACCCATATCTTTTGATTAAATAGTAGACTGTGTAGAACGCCATTACGGAAACGAGTATACAACAGACACCTATCCCGACTCTAAGATTATAGATCTTTTCATCAAAATTGACAAGAACTTTACTCATATAGCTGCTTATACTTTTATTTGTTCTGCGTAAGAAACCAGGATAAAAGAGAAAGATGATCCCAAAGATCGATGAAACTACACCAACAAAGATTAAATACGGCACACTTTACCTCCTCATATTAGCTGTTTGTTAAGTTACTTATCGTCCCAGGATTCCGCATCCACCGAAACGAAACTCTCAAAACCATCCGGCGCCAATGGGAGACTGTCCGCGTCATAGGTTATAGTGGAATTTACGATGCGATCGTTTGTATACTGACTGCAGACTACGGAACCCGCAATTGTCGCGGTATTGATCTGTGTATAACCGCTGTTGGCCCCCCAGTGGTAAACAAGACCCGTAACTGAAGCTCCTCTATTTATAATCAACCCCGAGTCTCTGCCTGAGACGCTAATTATACTGCCTGAGACCGTTGTACCGCTACCCGTAATCTGTAAATAATTATTGTTATCCGAGACATCGCTGACATAGAGGGTGGAGCTTGTTATATCGGCGCCGCTTTGTACAATAATCCTTCTCCTTCCGATAATAACGGCTGAATTAATCTCTGTGTTCGTTGATGCGTGCTTGCGAACCCTCACCAGCTGGTTGTCGTTTTCTTGGGCCCGTGAATAAAGATACGCGCCGCTATTTATCGTTACATTGGTATCGTTTTGTGTAGAATTTACCTTAAGATTTCCTGCTGCCAAAAAATAGATATTGCCGCCTGAAGGAGTTATGGTGAGCGTGCCGGAAACGAGGTCTGTGGAATGGAGATTGATGTTTTGTTTCGCTACTATATAACCATTACCTGAGATCGTTATATTGCCGCTCGAGGTAAAATTTTTGCATCCGATGACATTGCCGCTTAATATCAAATCTGTAGTTTGGCTGCGGTTTGAGTTGGTGCCGTATGTATTGATATAGGCATTAAAGGAACTGATCGAATTGCTATATGGGGTTTCGTCTATCTGCGGCATACTTGGATAAGGCGAATCGATTTCTACTTCTGTATAGCTTCCGGCTCCCGCTACATTTTTATTGCTCGGGCAGTATGATATCCCTGTAACAGAACACCCGCTTTTAACATCGGTAGTTCCCCTCGACCAAAAATTCCCGTTAATCGTGGTGGAGTTTCTCAATTCTAACCACGAGCCTGTATTTCTGCCCCAATATACGGCAAATTTGCTGGCAGTGGGTAACCTATTGGCTGTCAAAGTCACTTCCCTTCGCACCGTCTGGCTTAAAGCATTTGTCACCTTGCCTGTGACTGTAAATGAAACGCTGCCGCTGGTAGCGCTGTTTACCGTGATGTCGAAGGTGCCTGAACCAAGTGCGATACCGGTCTGGTTGGCTTCATCGCTCCAATCACTGTCATTCTCTAATTGTTCCAGATACCATTCCTTACCGCCCATGGCTATCGCTAATGTCTGGATAGATTCAGAAAAACCTAAACCGCTCTCTACCCCTGTGGCCAACAGCGAAAAAGCCGTCAAGGCCACTAGTGAGCATACCATTATTAAAAAAATTATCAGAATTAACGCCACGCCGTCATTCATCATTAGGTAAATAGGTCCGATAATTGTGGAATGTTCCTCAGTCTGATCCTTGTATCGCAATCGACCGTATTGGTGCCGGAGGAGAGCGTCATATCAATTTGTATACTCTTTATATCTGTTGCGCTTGGGTTTACCTGCGGTGTAGCGATAGTCGCCAGATCGCCGTCTAAGTAGGTGAAACTGAAAAACGAAACATCGGCTGCGAGGACATCCGTATTCGTCCCGTCATATCTTTCCAACTCTGAATTTGCCGCGTCCAGTTGAAACTGTACGGTGTTTCCATCGATATCGACAAAACGATAGGTTGTGGAATTGGCTGTATACACGCTTGTATCATCCTGAAGCCGGCGTATCTCACGGCTCATCCTCCTTAAGGCTACGTCAGCGGATTCGGAGAGTTCTTTTCTATATAGAGAATAGGTAAAAGAATCAATCAGCTCGAAAGTTATGTGGGCACCGAGACTCACCAAAACCCCGACGATGGCGATCACCATGATCAGCTCGATGAGTGTAAAAGCCGTTTTCGTATTGCGTATTGCGTGATGCGTATTGCGTATTTTTGGCATCTGTAGCATGTCAATTATCCGTCAGAACCGTTACCGCGGAAACATCCGGAAAACCGGGGCGGGAAATTGTTATCGTGACCCTTTTATAACCTGTAACCGCTGGGCTAACCGATGTATTTAGATCATTGCCGGCTACATAATAAAAGTCCACATCCCAGGAGTAGTCGCTGAAATCGCCTGTGTAAGTGTTGGAATCGGCAGCGACCTCACTAAATCTAAGATTGGTTACACGCTCTATCTCTCTCTCCGCCAGAGAAGATGCTATTGTAAGATGCTCCGGCAAAAATGCATTGCGCACAGACTCAACGATAACGATTGAGGTAGGAGTTAACACGATTGCGGCTATAACAATAGCCATCACCAATTCAATGAGGGTGAGACCTTTGTCTGCGGATAGCATCATCATAAGATATATGCCCGGCCTGTGCCTCTTTCCACCCTGACATCCGTCGTATCTGTACCATCACTGAGCCTTACTCCGGCGGGGTTGGCCAGGGCAGAATAAGTCCCTGCACCGATGTTATAACCATACGGATTACCCCACTTGTCAAAGATCAAGCCAAAGTTGATGGTGTTGAATGAGACTATCGTTATATCTACATCTTCAAACTCGTTGGCGTTTAATTGAACCGTATAATTCCCTCTGGTCCTGGGATCCGTCGCCACTGCCCAACCCGCCGGCGTAGCTCCGGTGCCATCGGTATAGACTATATAGTTGTCGTTGGCTGCGCTAAAGAGAATTCCGGTCCATCCCTGAGTACTTATTGCCAGTGATTGAGCATATCGTATATCTGACTGGATCTTCCTCGTTGCCATATCGAGGCGCATTGTTGGCATATCAACCATCATCGCCGCTGCCACGAAAGCCAACACGGCAATAATGGCCATAACCATAAGAAGCTCAATTAGAGTAAAACCCGCCAGAGACAAATCATGCCTCCGGAATCGCCTAGCCCCTAGTGGGATAAATCCTATTTTTAGCATATTGGTGTACTGCTACTCTACGAGAAACGAGCCGTCGGAACTGTCATATGTGTAGGCATTGCTGGCCGGACCGGTGTAAACAGCGCTGGCCTTTGTCCAGTCCGCGGTTATACCGCCTTGTGCCAATACAGTATCAAAGAAAGCATTAGATTCGGTAGCGGCCCCATCGGTCGCGCTGTCGAGGGTAGTCGGCCACGTTTTGTTCTCTGCATAATAGGTATGGATACCTGCTCTCACACCTCCGACAACACCTTTCTCAGCAGCAGTATTAGCGTCGCTTACTAAGCTATAGTATTTCGGAACGGCCACGGCTGCCAAAATACCGAGTATTACGATGATCATAACGAGCTCAATAAGCGTAAAACCTTTATTTCCTTGCATCTTGCCCCCTTTCTTTTTTTGTAGCTTAAAATTTGGGTGATTTTTCACCAATTCTCATACCCTTTTGTTGCTGAATTTATCGTCCCCTTCTTCGGGTCATAATAGAATCTATTGTCAAATGGGTCTACCAGACATCCTGCCTCATCCCTTCCTACTGAGCTTAAGAATTCCTCCCCGTAGAGAACCTCATCAGAACCCATCGGTTTATTATATTTCGTATGAAGAAAAATTTTTAGGTCTTCTGGATATTCCTTCCTTGTTGCTTTGTGCAAGACGAGTGATATCCGGAGATTCTTCAATTCGATTCTCAGGGCTTCTTCCTTACCTACGATCGTCGTCTTCCAGATCAGTACCATCAAGAGGCCGCAGAAGAGGCCTATGATCGTCAAGGTAAAAGCCAACTCCAGTAACGTCAGCCCTCTTTTATTTATCAGTCTCATCCTCTGAATAACTGCATCAAATTCCACATCGGCAGAAAGATACCCAGGGCCATAAATAAGACTCCGCCCCCTAAGACTAATATGAGCATCGGTTCTATCAACACGGTGAGGTTATTTATCGTATGTTCAGTCTGGGCATCGTAATAATCGGAGACATGCAAAAGAAGTTCGTCGAGTTTACCCGTCTGCTCACCGGCTGCGACCATCTGCACTACTATCGGAGGGAACATCCCGCTTATCTTCATCGGCTCAGACATCCCCTTGCCCTCATTTACGTTGTCGCGTATCATCTCGATCGTCCTGGATATGACGACATTCCCCACACCCCTTGAGACGAGATCGAGTACCTGCAGTATGGGCACTCCGCTCCTTGCGAGCGTACCCGTTATGCGTGAAAATCTGGACATGGCGATCTTTATAAAGAGAGGGCCAAAGACAGGAAATTTCAGCTTCATACCATCCCACCAGAGCCTTCCTGCATTCGTCGTTATGAATTTTTTAAATCCACCGACAAGAAGGGTTACCGCAATCAAGGTAGCCCACCAGTAGTTTATTATAGCGTAGTTCAACCATATGAGCACTCTCGTCGGCAAAGGAAGCGCCGTGTCAAACTTCGCAAATATATTGGCAAATCGCGGTATAACAAATATCGTTAATATCAGAAAGCCTATTGCCAGGGCGATTACCACCATTATTGGGTACCGCGTTGCCGTCTTTATCTTCTCCCTGGTATTCTCTTCATGTTCACCCAGGATCGCGAGACGCTCTAAAACCTCATCGAGCATACCGCCGGCTTCTCCCGCCTTGACCATATTGACATATAGTTCATTGAATACATTGGGATGCTTGGCCAGTGCTTCTGATAAGTGGCTGCCACCTTCAATATCCGCGACGGTACGGCTTAAGGCTGCCTTTAAGACAGGGCTGGTCGTCTGTTCTTTTATAGAAGTGAGACTTGTAAGAAGCGGCAGCCCGGCCCTCTGCAGGGTTACAAGCTGCCTTGTAAACATATTGAGATCTGAAAACTTGACCGTCTGAAATCTGGCAAAGATATTGGGGAGCCATACTCCACCCTTCTTGACCTTAACCGAGATTGGAGTATAGCCCATCGCCTTTAATTTAGACCCGGCAGCCTCGCGATCTTCCGCTTCTAAAGTGCCTTTGGCAAGTTTTCCGAATTTATCCCTGGCTTTATATACAAATATAGACAATATAACCCCTTTAATATTATATGGGAATATCCATCTAATATTATTATACTAAAATCGATGAAAATGCAAGGAAATTTTAAAAACGGTGGGTAACTATTGGTGCTATGATTCGGTTCTGCTCGCCCTGAGGACCTCTTCGACCGTGGTAATACCCTCTTTGGCCTTTGCAAGGCCATCTGTAAATAAGGTGGTCATGCCTTTTGAGGCGGCCTTCTTCTTTATGTCATCGGATGAGGCCTTGGCAACTACCATCTTCTTGATTTCGTCATCCAATATCAATAACTCATATATGCCGACCCTGCCGGCGAAACCTGTCTTTTTACATTTTCCACACCCTTTTCCCTTATAAAAATCTACCGGTACCGAAAGGCCAAGATCTTTTAGGGCTTCATCACTGGGAGTATGCTTCTCTTTACATTTAGGACATATCACTCTAACGAGCCTCTGTGCCATAACACCCATTATAGAGCTCGAGATAAGAAACGGCTCGACCCCCATATCGATCAGGCGCGACAGCGCACTTGCTGCGTCATTTGTGTGGAGTGTGGAGAAGACAAGGT
This sequence comes from Candidatus Omnitrophota bacterium, assembly GCA_013202205.1. Classification (GTDB taxonomy): domain Bacteria; phylum Omnitrophota; class Gorgyraeia; order JABMSB01; family JABMSB01; genus JABMSB01. Next base: position 26,207 of record JABMSB010000081.1, on the reverse strand, counting down.
GTCCTGTCATAGATGCCTGGATGGCGATATCGGCCGTCTCCTTGTCGCGAATTTCACCGACCATAACGATATCCGGGTCTTGCCTTAAGATGGACCTGAAGCCTGTCGCAAACGTCAACCCCGCCTTCTGGTTGACGGCCGTCTGCCTTATAAGCGGCAATTCATATTCGACCGGATCTTCGATAGTGATTATATTCTTCTCCATCGAATTGATCGTCGAGAGCGCCGCGTAGAGGCTGGTCGTCTTACCGCTGCCGGTCGGTCCCGTAACCAATATAATTCCGTTGGGATAGCGTATAAGTTTATCGAATTTTTTCAGGTCCTCCTTGGAGAGCCCAAGTTCAGCCAGTCCCAACAGGGCGGTCAATTTATCGAGCAGCCTCATTACGATATTTTCACCGTGCACCGTCGGAAAACTCGATACCCTTATATCGACATCCCTGTCTTCTTTCTTTATCCTGATCCTGCCGTCCTGGGGCTTTCTCTGCTCGGCTATGTCCATCTTTGCCAGGATCTTCACGCGCGATATAACTACGCTCTGCAGGTGTTTTGGCATCGTATTTATCTCATGCAAAATACCGTCGATCCTATATCTTATCCTTACCGCATCATCATTCGGTTCAATGTGTATGTCAGACGCCTTATCCTTGATAGCCTGGTTGATCATCAGGTTGACCAATCTTATCACGGGGGCCTCACCTGCCATCTCCTCGGCCCCTGCGGCGCCCTTCGCATCAAACTTCGCCTTATCTATGCCCTTGACCAGCTCCTCGACCGTACCCATCGCCCCATAGTAAGCGTCCAGGGCCTTCTGAATACCTTCTTCGCTCGCCAATACGACATCTATCGAGTCCGCCTTAGATTTCCGTCTTATCTCATCGATCGCCAGTATATCCTGTGGGTCGACCATGGCCAGGGTAAGCGTAGATGCAATCTTAAATAGAGGGACGGCCTTGTACTTCTTTGCCACAGCCTCCGGAACAAGCTTTATCACTTCAGGGTCTATCATATAATCTGTCAGATTCATATATGTAACACCAAGGGCATCGGCAACGGTATTGGCAATCTGCTCCTCAGTGATAAACCCTAGCTTCTCCAGCGCCTTGCGCAAGGGCAAGCCGGTCTTTTTAACCTCAGTTCTAGCCCTCTCAAGCTGATCTTGTGTAATCAACCCTTTTTTAATTACCAACTCTATTGTATCCTGTCGTCTTGCCATCATCTTCTCCTCTTATTCTCCCAGCAATTCCTTGATCTTATCAAGCAGCGCCTTCGGGTCAAAGGGCTTGGTGATGTAACCATCCGCGCCTACTTCTTCACCCATCTTCTTGTCAGAGTCCTGCGCGCGCGCGGTAAACATGATTATCGGGATCTGCTTATATTTTTCATCAAACTTCAGCATCCGGCAAACTTTGTAACCATCCATCTTGGGCAGCATCAGATCGAGTATGATCAGATCGGGCTTCTCCTTGCGCGCCTTATCGAGCCCTTCCTGGCCGTCATAGGCCTTCAAGACCTCATACTCGTTTGCCTCCAACCTAAAGGCCAGCGTCTCAATCAGGTCCTTCTCGTCATCGACAAGCAATATTCTCTTTTTAGCCATCTTCAATCTCCCTTTTTCTTAAACACCATATACAGTACCTTCTTCAAACTCGCCTGAGTATCTACTAATGGGCTTAATTTTGGAATGAAAGCCGAAATGTTCAGTTTTTCTGAATTTCTAATAGCCTCAAATTCAGGTTTTGCTGTAAACATTATCACGGGGATTTTTTTATTAATACCCCTGATCTTCTTTAAAAGATCTATCCCATTAATATCAGGCATAACATAGTCCAATATTATAGCATCTGGACCCTTATCCTTAAAAGCTCTTATGGCATCCTCGCCATTGGAGGCGGTGATTGCCTCATAACCCCAGTACTCTATTCGGTGTTTCATAATCTCTAGAAAGTCCAACTCATCATCTACTAAAAGTATCTTCTTGTCCACGCCAACCCCCTATTTCGCAATGTCATCTTCCTGGCAAGCTTTCGAGAAGTCAGTTATAGCCTGTACCAACCTGTCCGTATTATTCTTGGTCATCTCTAGAATCCTCTTCTGATCACCATTTATTTTCCCTGGCACTTCATCCAGGAGAAGGGAAATCCCTTCTTTTATAACAGACAATGGCGTGCGCAACTCGTGGGAAAGGGTCGAGATTAAATCGGACTTTAATCTCTGTGGTTTTTTATTCTTTTTCTCCATACGAGTTACCTCCGAAGATTATGCTGATTTTACGAGAAAATTATTACCTTTGAAATAGAGATAATAGCCCTAATAAGCTGTGCGTACTAACAGTATTATATTCCCTATTTTTATCTTCCTTATATTATTATGATATACAACCCGTGTCAAGCTAAAATCACAACAAACCTGCAATACACTCAGCCAAAACGACTATATCTTCTGTACAGAAGATATCCGGAATGCTCTTGTCGAAGAGGACGTTTGCCTCAGGCCCGAACTCATCATCGCCTTTCCAAAACCTCACCAGGATAGGCACGCCCTCGAAAACATCTAAGACCTTCTCGGAATCATCAGATTGGATCTTTTCATATTTCTTTGCAATGCGCTCAAGTACGCGTTTTTTGAAGACGGAATAATAGGCCTGACCACCGTCGAGCTCTTTGAAAGATATCCATTCGCCTTTTACGCGAGGAAGGCCCTTGATTTTCTGGGTGAGATAGTGGAGTATCAGAACAACGAACTGGGTCTTGGCAGGCACATTACACGATGTGGAAAAGATCGATCTCTTCGGTAGATCAACAGCATACTCATCACCAAGGAATTTTATCGAATAGTTCTTCTCTTGTGCAACACCTTCTAATCCTGCCCACGCCTTTGAGACAGCAACCTCATAACCCATTGTCTAAAACCTCTTCTTACATGCTGCCGATCACCCTAGGAACCATGATCGAGAGCATTATTATGGCTATTACAATCTTGGCTATTATCGAACCCATCCGACCCAAGACACCTCCGGCACCGGCCTTAAGGGATTTTACAAGATCCTTCTGCAGGATAAGCTCGACTAAGAATGCCCCGCCAAATATACCTAAGAATGTGCCGAGGATAAGCCCTATGCCGAAAAACCCCACACCCAACAGGGCACCGATTATGCCGCCTATAATTGCTCCGACAACAGCGGCATTGGAAGCGCCCAGTTTCTTAGCCCCGGTTATGATGAGGATATACTCCAGCACCTCGCCGACAAAATATAGTGTCGCAAGAACCGCAAGGGCCTTTATCGACAAAACAGAAAAACCGGTCATCAGAGCATACAGGATAGCGCCTATTAAGATTATCAATGTGCCGAACGTAGTAAAGAAGATAGCGGCAAAGCCTATCAGGCTAAATAGTACCAGAATCGAAAGTGCCAGGATCTCCATAATTCCCTCCTATATATTTTTATTCATTTATACTCTCTTTTGTGGTACTATTATACCACGATTTTTATTTACAAAAATAAAAAAATGGTGCTATAATACATCTGTTATTAATCCGTCAACAACCAGGGGTGGGCTTAACAGGCTAAGGAGGAAAGGCTAATGAAGTTTAACGGTAGACTTTTGATCATAGGGTGCGGCTCTGTTTCACAGTGCGCGATCCCGCTTGTGCTGAAACTGATCGACATGGATCCAAAGAGGGTCACCATTATGGATTTTGTCGATAACCGCTCTCGTGTTAAAGATGCCTTGGATAAAGGCGTAAATTATACGATGGAAAGAGTAACCAAGGATAACTATAAAACACTCCTTGCTAAATATGTGGGGCCGGGGGACTTAATAATAGACCTTGCCTGGAATATCGACTGTAATTCCATCCTTAGGTGGTGCAGGGACAACCAGATACTCTATGCAAATACATCTGTTGAGGAATGGGACCCGTATAAAGATTCGGAACGCAATGACCCTACCAAGTATACCTTATATACCAGGCACATGGAATTGCGCAAGATGATAGAAGGTTGGGGAGATAATAATGGCACAACTGCGATAGTTGACCATGGGGCTAATCCCGGCCTCGTATCCCATTTTACAAAACACGCTTTGATAGGGATTGCTGAGAAGATCTTAAAAGAAAAATCGAATGATCCAAGAAAAGCTGATTTAGAGAAAGCGCTTCAAAATAAAAGCTTCTCAAAGCTGGCCCAAATCACAGGCGTCAAGACGATCCATATAAGTGAACGTGACACCCAGATCACAGACAAGCCAAAAGAGGTGAATGAATTCGTCAACACGTGGTCGATTGAAGGTTTCTTTGAAGAAGGTGTTGCTCCGGCGGAGTTGGGCTGGGGAACGCATGAACGCTATATCCCAAAAGATGCCTTCTTCCATAATGTCGGCCCTCAAAACCAGATCTGCCTGCGTTCTATCGGCATGAAGACGTGGGTGCGGTCCTGGGTCCCTTGTGGTGAGATCACCGGTATGGTAATAAGGCATGGCGAGGCATTCAGCATATCGGATCGCCTCACAGTATGGGAAGACGGTAAAGCCGTTTACAGGCCTACCGTCCACTATGCATATTGCCCCAGCAATGCCGCTATCAATTCACTCCACGAGCTTGAGATGAGGCAATTCAAACTTCAGGAAAAGCAGAGAATAATGAGCGATGAAATTATAGACGGCCGCGATGAGCTGGGCGTCCTTTTGATGGGCCATGATTTTAAATCCTGGTGGTGCGGCAGCATTCTGGATATACACGAAGCGCGCAGGCTCGTTCCTCACCAACAAGCCACCACACTTCAGGTTGCCATATCGGTAGTAGCAGCCGCGATGTGGATGATCGAAAACCCGAAAAGAGGATTCATAATGCCGGATGATCTAGACCATGAATTCGTGCTGAAGGTAGCCAAGCCTTTCATAAGCCCATTTATCTCAGATCCGGTAGATTGGACGCCTCTTAAGAACCTCAATACAAAGTTTACTAAGTTTGATGTCCCCATGCCCAGCCAGGAGGATGTATGGCAATTTACGACATTCCTGGTAGACCACAAGGTCAGGGCGGAAGCATACGAGAATGCTAAGACGCCGAAGAAGACTGCCGGCGTAAGATAAGGATAATAGGATCTACCATGAGTCCAGCGCTACGTGCTGCAAAGACGCCGAAGGCCAAACACGATCTAAATGGCGTTGAAAATCTGATAAGGGCTGCGTTGAAGAAACACCAGACGCCGTTTATGCTGGTGCGGCGCGCTGTCTTAAAGAGGCAGTATCAGCGTTTTAGGAAATGCCTGCCTGAAGTCGCTCCATATTACGCCATAAAAGCAAATGCGCATCCCGGCATCATAAAGACCTTTGTCAAACTTGGCTCATCTTTTGATGTGGCAAGTTCCGGTGAGATAAAGAAGGTCTTGCGGCTTGGCGCCACTCCCGGCAAGATAATATTTGCTAATACTATAAAATCGACTGCTGATATCGAAATCGCGCGGCATCGTCGGGTAAGGCTCATGACCTTTGACAATGAGCCGGAACTTTACAAGATAGCCAAACACTATCCACGGGCGCATGTCCTTGTACGCATAAAGGTAGAAAATACAGGAAGCCAGGTAGAGCTATCCTTGAAATTCGGGGCTGATCCTGAGCAGGGATATCTACTTCTTAAAAAAGCCAAGGCGCTGGGGCTGGTACCCATGGGCGTCAGTTTCCATGTGGGCTCCCAATCAAAAAATGTGGAAAACTATCTGCAGGCCCTTGAGGTAACCGCAAAGATCTTCGATGAAGCCCGGGAGAATGGCCTGCCGCTTAAGATGGTCGATATAGGCGGCGGTTTTCCTATACAGCATTTCGATAATGAGATAGGGATAAATTTCGAGAGGATGGCGGCGCAAATAAGAAAACAGATGAAGGCCCTATTTGGCAGAAAGACCAAATTTATTGCAGAACCCGGCCGTTTCTTCGCGGGACCTTCTGCAATCTTGGTAACACAGGTCGTAGGTAGGACGTTCCGTAACAACAAAAATTACTACTATATCAATGATGGTATATATGGAGATTTCTCAGGCATGGTCTTTGACCACTGCAGGTACGAATTCAAAACTTTGAGGCGCGGCCAAAAATTCTTAAGCACCATAGCCGGCCCTACGTGTGACTCCCTCGACACCCTCTCTCTCAATGAAGAGATCGCTGAACTCTACGTAGGTGATGTAGTCTATGTAAAGAATATCGGCGCCTACTCATGCGCAAGCGCCGTCCCTGACTTTAACGGTTTCTCCCCCGCAAAGATCGTGCTAATCTAACCCCCCTCCCCACTTCAACTTCAAATCTATTTAGGGACCTTAAAAATTAATAGTAAAAGATAGGCTTATGGGTTACAATATGGATACCATGATATACGATCCATTCCAGCAAAAAGCTATAGATTATATAAAAGAGGGCCATTCGGTCATAGTTTCAGCGCCCACCGGCGCGGGTAAGACCGTCATAGCCGAATATGTTATAAATGACTGCCTTGCCAAAGATGAGGGCGTCATCTACACCGCCCCCATAAAAGCCCTCTCAAACCAGAAGTTCCGTGATTTCCAGAAAGGCTTTGGCGATAAGATAGGGATACTTACGGGTGACGTCAGCATAAACCCCTCTGCCCCGGTCCTCATAATGACCACCGAGATCTTCCGCAACAAGGCGCTCGAATCCGAAAGCGGTCTCGAGAGGTATTCGTGGATAATATTCGATGAGATCCATTACCTCGATGACTATGAGCGTGGGACCGTCTGGGAGGAGTCACTGATATTCCTGCCAAAGAAGATGAGGGTCCTGGCACTTTCGGCAACGATACCGAATATCGGGGAATTCTCACGCTGGATCCAATCGATACACAAAAAACCCCTTAAGATTGTGAAGGAGGACAAGCGCCCTGTGCCGCTGCATTTCTTCTACCAATGCCAGGGCAATATCGCCGATAATCTCACAAACGTCAGGCGCCTTGGCTACGGAAACGAGAGACAGCGCAATTATCACGATCGGCGATTCTCAAGGCATGCGTATTCAAAACAGAATAGGCCCACGACGCTGATCAAGCACCTATTTAATGAGAAGAAGCTACCTTGCATATATTTCGTCTTCAGCCGAAAACGCTGCGAATACCTGGCCCAGGAGATGCACAGCTTCGATTTTGTCACAAGGGCCGAAAGGGACCAGATCGAATCACTTTACAATAAGCTTTGTGAGAAGTTTGATCTTATCGGTGAGGCGAGCGCAGAAACGCTCCTGCCTTTGGTGAAAAAAGGTATAGCCTATCACCATGCGGGCATGCTCCCCACCTTAAAAGAGGTGGTAGAGAGGCTCTTTACCAGCAGGCTTATAAAAATCATATTTACTACCGAAACCTTTGCCTTAGGGATAAATATGCCGGCCCGCACGGTAATCTTTGATGAACTAAGAAAATTTTCCGGGAGGTCTTTTGGCACTCTGCGCACGCGGGACTTTTACCAGATGGCCGGCAGGGCCGGAAGGCGCGGCATAGACGAGGAGGGGTTTGTCTACAGCCGCGTAAATCCGCACGACGTTTCATATCAAGAACTGAAAACCATGATATACAGCGAACCTGAGAGGGTCAGGAGCAGGTTCAATGCCTCTTATGCAACACTGCTAAACCTTTATGAAAAATATTCTGAAAAACTATATGACATATATCCTACATCCTTCCACTATTTTCAGGAGAAGGAGAAACACCACAAGCGTGCCATCGCGCGCCTGCGCTCAAAGGTCAATATATTAAAAGATCTCGGTTATATAGGAGATGGGACCCTTACGGAAAAGGGATACTTTGCGAGTAAGATCTACGGATATGAGCTTTCCCTGTCAGAACTCTACGAGAGAGGGCTCCTGGAGCAGCTTTCAGTAAATGAGCTTGGCACGCTATCTCTGGCGCTCGTCTTTGAACCGCGAAAGAACAGCACGAAACCCAAGCTCCAAAAAAGAACCCGCACTTTATGCAACATTACGGATGAAGCGGTCCATCGAATCCATAAGATGGAAAAGAAGGCCGGGATATCCCCTTTAAGCAAAAGTTACTTTTATCACCTCACCCCTGCCCTTGAGGCATGGATGAGAAAAGAGGAATTTGACAGGATCCTGCGCTATACCGATGCGGATGAAGGCGGGATTATACGTTATTTCAGGATGGCCGTCCAGATTTTGCGCGAGGTCATGGACACGCCGGCCTCCTCTATGCTCAAGGATAAGATACGAAAAGCAATAGCTTTGATAAATCGCGACGTAATAGACGCAGAGAGGCAGCTAAGGGAATTTTAAAGTCCTCCCTTTCCTGACATAAGCGCATCTTGAGCGGCCAACCCAGTTCTTATTCTTCTATCGGCCTTTCTTTGAGCGGCTTAAAGGCATATCCCGAATCAGCGCCCGGTAAATACGCTACAGGTTCGCCGAGCAGGAAATCGCCTTTTTTGATCCAATTCTTCAGGGTGTCGGCTATCTCAACTGCCTTCGAGTAACTTGAGAGGCCTGCAGTAGAGACATCCTTACCTTTAACCTGGATCTTTCCGGATTTAAGCTGTCCATAGTTTGCCTCGCCAAGCTTCTCGCCCGGCTTAGCCAATGGATATGCTTCACTATAATCGACTACCTGGGCCCAAAGATCTTCATCCTTCACAGCAGTATATCGGCATATATCCTCATTCAGAATTGGGATGGGTATGCCAATACCGACTGTTAGGGTAACACCGTAACCCTGCATCGTCGTTCCCACCAGCCACTCCGCCTTCATCTGCTTAAGGTCTCCTAATACAGCCAGAGTCCCTGCAGGTGCCTGGGGAACGCCGTTCTCCTTACGCGCTACTCCCGGATTGTGCTGCGTGCCATGCCATACTACGTATCCTTCTCCCCCACCTAAAAAGATCCTTGTGCCGATACCAACGGTCTTGTAGTGTGGATCATTCAAAAGTGGTGAAAGCTGGCCCGCACTGCAGTAATTGGCATTGCCGACCTTTGGCTTTAGTACGCCCATATAGGTGTAGATAACTTTATCCGACAAATTTACGGCAATATTGTAATTCTGATAAACGTTTCTCGGATTAAATAATACTGCCTCATTTATATCCTTGATATTTATCTTGGTCGCCAACTTCTTCCTCGGATAGCAATCTGTCCCATATCCACTTGCGACAAGATTTATATCCTTGCCTGCTACAAGATCCTCTATTACATGGGCCCCGCCATACTTGAACTCACCCGGATAGACCTTATTCCTGGGATCATCGTCCGGTATGACAGTTGCCCCTATATAGATATCTACGGCTGCAAAACCTGCATATGCCGGCACATCATTAAGCGTCACCTTGCCTCCGCCGATCTTCATCTTCGGCTTGGTATGACCGACGTTAACATACGCACCTGATGAGCACATCGGACCAAAGGTGCCTGTTGTAACTACATCTACTTCTTTGGCCGCCTGTGCTACGCCTTTCTTCTCAACGATGTCTATGATCTCCTCCGCGGTGACCACAACAACGCTGCCATTCTTGATCTTTTCATTAATCTGTGCTATCGTCTTTGCCATCTTCTGAAACCTCCCTGTTGTATATTCTATCTTAATAAAAGTATACTACGATTCTTATTTATCCGCCCCCTTTAAGGGCCTGCGCATGATACATACCATGGCTATCACCTCCAGTAAACTGAAACCCATATTCTTACTTCTTGCTGAATAACTGTGTAGAAAGATACCTCTCTCCTGTATCCGGCAATACTACTACTATAAGCTTACCTTTATTCTCCGGTCTCTTGCCCACTTCGATCGCTGCCCATGCAGCTGCACCTGAGGATATACCGACAAGCAACCCTTCTTCTTTAGCTAAACGCCTGGTCATATCAGCAGAATCTTCATTGCTCACCTTAATTACCTCATCTAACAGGTCGACCTTTAAAACATCCGGCACAAAACCGGCCCCGATACCCTGAATCTTGTGCGGTCCGGGTTTCCCGCCCGATAAGACGGGAGAGTCTTTTGGTTCGACAGCAATGGCCTTAAGTTCAGGCCTTCTCTTCTTAAGCACCTCAGCCACTCCGGTAATCGTCCCCCCTGTACCTACACCGGCTACAAATATATCTATCTTGCCATCTGTGTCTTTCCATATCTCCTCGGCTGTCGTCTCACGGTGAACCTTTGGATTGGCTGCATTCTTAAACTGCTGAAGTATAAGGTATTTTGGATCACTCTTTGCCAACTCCTCTGCTTTATTCACAGCGCCCTTCATGCCTTCTGCGCCCGGCGTTAATACCAACTCTGCACCAAGTGCCTCGAGCAGGCTCCTGCGTTCAATACTCATCGTATCGGGCATCGTAAGAATGAGCTTGTATCCCTTGGCAGCACATATAAAAGCAAGGGAAATCCCTGTGTTGCCGCTTGTCGGCTCGACTATGACAGTATCCTTTTTAACAGCTCCTGCATCCTCAGCCGCCTCGATCATACTCTTACCTATCCTATCCTTTACGCTGGAGAGTGGGTTAAATGACTCTACCTTCGCCACTACGGTAGATTCCAGGCCTGATGTGATCCTGTTAAGCCTTACCAGTGGAGTATTCCCTATCAGCTTTATAACATCTTTAGCTATATTCATGCTGAACACCTCCGTATTTCTCTCTTATCGGTTCGATTTCTTTATATACTATACATCAGAGGATGTGATTCCCGTTTATGTTGATACATATGGACCATATCCTGTAATGTGTAAGAATCTAAGACATCTTTTATTGTACTGCTTATCTTATACCATACATCGCGTGTTACACAGAAGGTCGTCCTGTGGCAAGACTCAGGTGTAGCGACGCATTCCGCTATATCCATATTACCCTCTATGGCACGTACTACATCACCCAATTTAATCTGGCCTGTATCCTTTGCCAGCATATAGCCGCCATGTACACCACGTGTTGAGTTGACCAAACCGGCAGCTTTAAGGGGCCTGACGAGGTGTTCCAGATACCCTTCTGATATCTCCTGGCGCTTAGCTATATCCTTTAGCAAAATTGGCCCCTTGCCGGAATTAATAGCAAGATCCAGCATAAACCTTGAACCATATCGTCCTTTTGTGGAAAGCTTCATAAGACTATTCCTATTTCGCCTAATTACTGAAAAATAAAAGAGATGCTAATACCTACTAATCCTAGCGATTTAGTAGGCATTATACCTCTTTGAAACTTTTTGTCAACTCTTTTTTTTTGACTTTTCTGATCTATTAGCAGAAGCCTTTTTAGTCGTCTCTCTTCTCATCAAAATAGTCAAGATCGCTTATCGGCAAGACTACAGAAGTAGCGATATTGCCCAGATGGGCCGCTATCCGCTTGAAGTATCGGGCTACCAGCGTAAAACAGACGGCCTCATTAATCGCATAGTCACTCTTTGCCAGCTTTTCGATTATCTCATCACACCTTTTGGTGGTACTACCTTTTGTATTCCAGGCGTGGTTCGCCTTAGCTTCATCCGACTCTATGAATGCATCCCTGGTCTCAGTAAAGAATGCTGAGATTTCGCGATCAACATTGCCAAAGAGGGATTGATACTTCTCTTTATCTATGGGTTTATCTAAAAGCTGTGTCACCTCGAATAAATTTTTGCAATAATCCCCCAATCTCTCTGCATCCTTTACCACGCTCATAAAAATCAGGCATGCCGGCACATCGACCGATGGTTGGAGCGTGAGGTGTTCAACGATCCTCTTGCGTATATCCTTTTGAAGTGCATTTATCTTCTGGTCGAGACCATATATCTTCTCTTTCAAACCGGCAGCATCCTCGTTGTGGACAAGTTTTCTGCATACGGAATCAAACATCTCATGCGCGTCATTGAGCATATTTTTGAACTCATCCAATACCTTGACGAGAAAATCCTTCCCCTTCCAAAGCTTCAAAAAGTTTTTAAACATAGTCGCCTCCCTTGTCTCTATTTTTCTAATAGTTTTGATGCTACGATTAAAACTCCGGGTAATATATAGAATAAGGTCAATACAAAGAATATTGCATACCTGCGCTTCTTAAAAGATATCTCTCCTAAGGCCTTCGCCAGATTTACCGGGATGCGGCGCAGCGCCTTGATCGGATAAATTAAGAAGACCCCTGCCATATTAAAGAGAAAGTGGACGAATGCCACCGTAACCGCGGCGATATTTCCCGTGGCAAATGAGGCCAGTATAGCAGTAGCCGTAGTACCTATATTGGCGCCCAATATGATAGGAAAGAGCGTCTCGATGGTCAATATCCCTGAAGCAACGAGGGGTATCATAAGTGCGGTCGTTATGGAGCTCGACTGAATTATAGCCGTAAATAATGCCGATACGATGATCGCCATTGCGCCATACTTGCCTATAACGTTATTGAGGACTATCTCTGCGCGCTTGACGACGAGTGACTTCATAAGATTGACTATATAATATAACGCAAAAAATAAGATCGCTATCGATATACCCAATATGACGATATATGCAATATTTTCAGGTATGGGCAGACGTAATGCCATGTCCTCTATTAAATGTGTCAGGGGTGCTGTGGCCGCCTTTATGGGGCTGGTAAATTTGATACCTCCCACATTGACGAATATATCGCTCATCCAGTTGGCCGTCTTACTCAATATCCCCAGCATCATCTCGAGCGTAAACATGATAAAGACGCACATGATATTGAAGAAGACGTGAATCGCGCTACCTACTATGGCCCTCTTAAATTCTTCGCGCCGGCCTATATGGGCCAATGATACCAGCATGCCTGTCACTGCAGTCCCTATATTGGCGCCCATCACGATCGGAACGGCATTAGCTACGGTTATGACACCTGAGCCGACCATACCGACCAATATAGCGGTAGTAGTAGATGAGCTCTGTACTATACTTGTAGCCAAAATCCCTATGAACAACCCTACAAATGGGTTGGAGGTGGTTTGGATGAGGTTCTCGGCAAAGTCCTTGCCAAACCCCTTAAATGCCACACCCATAAGGCTTATGCTGACCAAAAAGAGATATATGAGGATAAATACAAGAATTAATCTGGTGAAGGTCTTGAATTTACTACTATCTATTGTGTCTTGAACCATGTCTTAGGAGATCTCCTTGTCCATTCGCCGCAATCATACCAAATACCACAACTTATTACAAGTAAAAAATAGATTCCCTCTTGCTCTTATAAACCCCACTTCTTCCTCAAAAAACTATTTATCTCTGCGGCCGTTTTGGCATCTATGTTTTTGGTCTCTTCCGGCTTCGCAGTTTTTTTAGGGGCCGTCAGCAAGAAATCTACCGGTTTTATCCGGGCTCCGTGTGCCCTGGAATTATTTGCAACATAGTTGTCGTTTGAGACGACCGTGACGCTGGCCGGATCCCGCGCCTCCTTTACCATAGATACGATATACCCATCGGCATCCTGCTTGGTTGTGGTATAGACACAGTGCACGCCGGCTATGTTATCGTGTGCGGTATGATACCCGTCATCCTTGCCATCAAAGACTATGCAGATATCGCCTTTGTAGCTTCGGTTCTTTTGCCAATCGACCATAAAATTGGCTAATGCCTCGCGGGCATCCCTGAGACTTTTATCCAGGCGCCTCTCGAGCTGGGGTATCGCGTGTATCACATTATACCCATCTAAGATAATCTTCTTCATAAAGAGAATTTATCTATCCTTATCCTGATATTCGCCGGTGGCAAAGTGTATTGCTTCATCTCCAAACTTCTTCTTGATACTGCCTACTGTCTTCTCAATCTTTTCTTCCTTTTCATCTTTATTGCCTGCTGCTTCAAAGAGTGTCTCTTGTATGCCCATCCCGCTCAGATTAGAGGCCTTAACACCCAGGAGCCGCACTCTCTTCTTTGTCGCAAAATCGTCGTAGAGCTTCTTCACCTCTTTGTAAATATGCCTCGTGAGATTGGTAGGCTGCGCGAGGGTGCGCGCTCGCGTATAAGTATGGAACCCTTCAAGCCTTATCTTCATTGTAACGGTCCTTCCTTTAAACCCTTCAACACGCATTCGATTCGATACCTTCTCAGAGAGCAGCATGAGTGTAGACTCTATCTTTTCTCTATCCCGCGTATCCTCTCCAAATGTATGCTCATTGCTGATCGATTTTGTTTCATTCCCGGTCTCGACACTTCTTTCGTCTATGCCATTGGCCAATTCCCAAAAGTGGAGCCCGTTCTTTCCAAATAACTTTACTATTTTCTTTGGGTCCATCTTTGCCAGATCGCCTATCGTCTTGATGCCGACCCCGTTTAATGCAGCCTCACTCTTTTTACCCAATCCCCAGATCTTACCTATATCGAGCGGCCATAAAAAATCGAGTACCTCTTCTTGCGTAACCTCGACCATGCCGTCGGGCTTCTCGAGATCAGATGCTATCTTTGCCACCATCTTTATAGGCGCAAGGCCTACTGATGCTGTCAGGCCTGTCTCTTCTTTTATCCTCGATTTTAACCGAATACACGTCTTGAGCGGGGAGCCAAATAGGTGATAACTTTCCCTGATATCCAAAAATGCCTCATCGATACTTATACCTTCAACCTCAGGTGTGAATTCATAAAAGATTTCATAGATCTGATCTGAAACCTTTGAATATTTCTCCATGTCTACGGGAAGAAACACGGCGTGTGGGCACTTTCGGTAAGCAATGGATATCGGCAGGCTTGAGTGTATTCCATATTTTCTTGCCTCATATGAGCATGTTGAAACAACACCACGGCCCTTGCCTTCCTTAGGATCCGCACCTATGACAACGGGCTTGCCTTGCAAATGAGGGGCGTCCCGCTGTTCTATGGCAGCGAAGAAGGCATCCATATCTATGTGTACTATATATTGGTCTTGTAGCATATGTGATTGTGCTTCTCAAAGTGAAGGGATTTTGAATTACTTAAGGCGTGCCTTTATAATTTTTTGAATTTCAACAGGTTTACTTTGTCCATCGACCTGTGTATTTTCTATCTTCTGAACCACGTCATATCCTGAAATAACTTCACCGAAGATCGTATGCTTCATGTTGAGCCACGAGGTCTCGGCTGTCGTAATAAAGAATTGACTGCCGTTTGTATTAGGCCCGGAATTGGCCATGGCAAGAAGTCCCGGACTATCAAATTTAATACTAGGACTCACCTCATCCTCGAATGGCTTTCCCCAAATCGAATCGCCACCCCTCCCAGTCCCTGTCGGGTCTCCTCCCTGGATCATAAAACCCTTTATGACCCTATGAAATATCACCCTATCATAATATCCGTCTTCGGCCAACTTCATAAAATTCTCACATGCCTTGGGGGCCGCATCAGGCATGAGCTTGATCTCTATAATACCCTGAGTTGTTTCTAAAATCATGACTTTATGCTCCGTTTTATAAACTGGTGAAGGACTTTTATTGCAACCATTATTGAAAAACGCTATCATTAATAATGCAAGTAAAACATTTTTCATAACACTGTCCCTTTTTTAAAAAAACCCTTTATCTGCTTAAGTTTCTCAAGTGATAGCTGTTATTATTTTCGACGACCGCCTCCGCCGCCTCTTTTGCCGCCTCCGCCGCCCTTGCGGTCACCCCCGCCGCCTCTTTTGCCGCCTCCGCCGCCTTTTTGGGCGCCACGTCCTGCGCCCGGACCGCCTTTCGGGCCTGGTGGATTAGATCTTTTGACTGCCGGACCAGCACCTTCTTTTCTATGTGCTGCCCCTTGGCCTTTTCCTTTACCAACACCCTTACCATGATCTCTAACACCCTGTTCTTTGCCACGGTGTAATCCCTTGCCAGGTCCGGCACCTGGACCACCCTTAGGACCTGGTGGATTGGCCCCTTTAAGTCCTCGTCTCGCACCTGGGCCACCTTTGGGACCTGGTGGGTTACCACCCTTAAATCCTGGGCCTGCACCTGGACCACCTTTAGGTCCTGGTGGATTCACACCTTTAAATCCTTGTCCTGCGCCTGGGCCTCCTTTGGGTCCGGGAGGATTTACGCCTTTGAATCCTTGTCCTACACCCGGCCCTCCCTTAGGACCTGGTGGGTTACCACCCTTAAATCCTGGGCCTGCGCCCGGCCCGCCTTTAGGGCCCGGAGGGTTGAAATTTGGGTGCGACTCGGAAAAATCTTTGATCTTCTCCTGTCTATTCTGCATCTTTTCTATATGAGCGTCTTTTAAATCCTGTCGATGTTCAAGGCGTTCTGCCATTTTAGCGTCTTTTATATCCTGATGTTGCTCACGCCGCTCTGCTATTTTAGCATCTTTAATATCCTTATGTTCTTCACGGCGTTCTGCTCTTTCGCTTTTAACGCGGTCTAAGATTTCCTGTCTTACTTCCTTCGGATTTGCTTTAGCCTTCCCTTCTTCCGCATGCACCGCCACACATAAACAGACAATCAAACCCATCGCCAACAAAATCTTTAGTTTCATCGTCCCCTCTTATCTATTTGTCTCTTTATTAAACTATATTTTACTAAGTTATTTAACATTATACCCTAAAAAATAAAAAAACCCAAGCAAAAATATGCCTGGGATATCAGATAAATAAACATCTTAGGTTAGTAATAAGGCCCGACAATTACTGCCGGGCCTTATTTTTCCTAACTTTATACCTTTACTACATTTGTGGCTTGTTCGCCTTTAGGGCCCTGTTGAACTTCAAATTCAACCTGCTGGCCTTCATCTAAAGACTTATAACCATCTCCCTGTATCACGCTGTGATGTACGAATACATCCCCGCCTGATTCAGAAGTAATGAATCCGTAACCTTTTGCGTTACTGAACCATTTAACTGTTCCTTTTGTCATTATTTACTACACCTCCCCTCTACTTTAAATTATAGTAAATAACGACGGAAAGAAAAAAACGCAAGGCGAATGATTCTTTACCTTGCGGCCTAAGACTTCTATTCCCTTATTTACTACTACTAATACTATGCGTATTATACTTAAATCACCCCTACTTGTCAACTAAATTATAAAAATAGATGGTCAAGCGCGGGGTTTATGATCATAACTTATTTATTTACAAGTAGTTACAGATAATACCATAATCTGCTGTGAACGCATAACCTCTTTAGGGTCAAGCCTTTCCGGCTGAGCCAAGGACGTTTTCGTTCTTGTGCTTGTACATCGCGATAAGTTCTTTTCTGGCCGGCCCCAGGTACTTACGCGGGTCAAATTCAGCCGGTTTCTCAACAAAGACCTTCCTTATGGCGGCTGTCATCCACAATCTGCCATCTGAGTCTATATTTACCTTACATACGGCAGACTGTGTTGCTCTCCTTAGTTGCTCCTCCGGTATGCCGACAGTATCCTTAAGGGCCCCGCCATTCTCATTGATCATCTTTACCGCTTCGACCGGGACCGATGAAGAGCCATGTAATACTATAGAAAAACCCGGTATCCTCTTCTCCACCTCTTCTAAGATATCGAACCTCAACTCAGGAGGTATATAAACCCCATCGGCATTCTTCGTGCACTGCTCAGGCTTGAACTTATTTGCTCCGTGAGACGTCCCTATAGAGATGGCGAGTGAATCAACGTTTGTCTTCTTGACAAACTCTTCCACCTCTTCCGGCTTAGTATAATGCGTCACCTCGGATGATACCTCATCTTCTATGCCGGCTAAGACACCGAGCTCACCCTCTACAGAGACATCGTGCTTGTGGGCATAGTCAACCACCTTTTTGGTAATCTCGATATTCTTCTCAAAAGGCTCACTTGAGGCATCTATCATGACTGAGGAGAATCCCGATTCTATGCATGACTTAGCAAGCTCAAAACTATCACCATGGTCGAGATTGAGCGCGATCGGAATCGGCTTTAGCTTCTTCTCCCGGGCAAGCTCCTTCATCATCTCAACGGCGCCCTGGGCCATATATTGGAGCAGCGTCTGATTTGCATAATCCCGCGCGCCCTTTGAAACCTGAAGGATGACAGGTGACTGCGTCTCGACACAAGCTATGATAATCGCCTGTATCTGCTCCATGTTATTGAAATTGTAGGCAGGGATTGCATACTTTCCGTTTATCGCTTTTTTGAACAACTCACGTGTATTTACAAATCCTAATTTTTTATACGATACCATCATTATCTCCTAAAAATGTCATTTACTTGTTTTATATGCTTTGTTTTTCCGCCTCTCCTTTTATAATCTCATCTATATACTTATCCGCCTCTGCCGTATCATCGAATATATCGAACATAGGCAGGATCTTCATCATATCGAATACCTTCTTGATCGGCGGCTGGAGATTTATCATGGCAAAATTGGCGTTTGTTGCCTTCAAGGTCTTCTTCGCCCAGATGACTACCCTTATGCCGATGCTGCTGATATAGCTAACCTCTGCCATATCGAGAATTACTGCCTTCGTCTTCTCATCTATGATCTCCTTAAGCTCACTCTCAAGCTGCTCATGGCCATCGGCATCGATGGAACCTTTCAATTCAACCAAATATACATAATGGCTCTTCTTGGTAACCTTTATATCCAGTGCCATATCCTCTCCTTTTGTTAAGACTCTTTTTTTGCCGGGCTTATATTCAGCCGTTACAGGGTGCTATTATATAATCATATTGAATATATGTAAAGCGAAAATCTATCAATCCTTAAGTTACGCATTAGATAGCTTTATTTATGACAGGTGCCGGGAAGGATACCCCTTAAACGCCGCAAAGGGTAAAATTTGTCTTTATTCCCTACTCTATGGATAGTATAATAACCCTTATGAATCCAAAGATATATTTGGCCCCTATGGCAGGCGTAACAGATCTCTCGTTTAGGCTTATAAGCCGCAGCTTTGGCGCCGCACACTGCTTCTTCGAGATGGTCGATTCGATGTCTACGGTCTATGGCCATCCGAAGAACAGCCGCCTCCTGAAGACCCATAAGAAAGACTCCCCCATAGCCGCCCAATTGGTAGGCGCGGATCCAAAGGTAATGCTCGAGGCGGCAGAGACGCTCATTTCGCTTGTCGAGATAACTTCTCTCGATATAAACAGCGGCTGCCCAGCGCCAAAGATAACGAAAAAGGGCGCCGGAGCCGGCCTCTTAAAAGATACGGCGAAACTCAGCAAGATCATCAAAACTCTTGTCTCAAAGTTACGAATCCCCGTTACGGTTAAGATGAGGACCGGCTATAGTAGAAGGGATCTCTCGGAATGCGTCAGGACTGCCAAAGAGTGTGAGGCGAGCGGCGCATCGACGCTATTTATACATGGCAGGATAGCTTCACAGGGCTATTCCGGTGATATAGACTATGAGGCGATAAGGGCTGTCAAAGAGGCCCTGAAGATACCCGTCTTTGGAAGCGGGAATATATTTGACCATCTCATGGCCAAAAAGATGCTTGATGAGACAGGGTGTGATGGAATTCTCGTAGCGAGAGGCGCTCTCGGCAATCCATGGATATTTAAAAATATCGAAAACTATCTAGAATGTGGGAAAGATCCTAAGATCCCGACCCTATCTGAAAAGAAGAAGGTCCTTAAAAAGCACCTTGCCTATATAGAAAAGTATAAGGATATAAGGCTGTCTAATAAGGCAGGTTACATGGGAAAGGTGGCGATGACTTATCTTAAGGGGTTTCCGAGCGCGAGAAGAATCCGTGACGATATATGCAGGGTAAGATCGTATAAAGAATTGCTCAAACTGATAAACCGCGTAAAGATTAAACGTTAAACCTTATATTTAACATATCTCCGTCGTCAACGATATAATCCTTGCCCTTCAGATATAATTTACCGGACTCTTTGACCTTCATTTCACTACCGAGGCTTTCAAAATCGCTATATTTTATTACCTCTGCCCGTATAAATCCTTTCTGCAGATCCGTATGTATCACGCCGGCTGCCTCAGGTGCCGTAGAACCGGCCCTGGTAGTCCACTGCCTTACCTCATCCGGACCCACGGTAAAAAAAGATATCAAATCGAGCGCCTTTATGCATAACCGCGCCAGTATATTTATCGCGGGCTCCGCTATACCCAGCTCTTTTAAGAATTGCTTTCTCTCTTCCTCTGATTCCAGATTAGCTATCTCAGACTCCACCTTAGCCGAAACCTGCATAAGATCGATACCTGCTGATTGGTAATCGCTCTTCAGCTGATCTACAAGCTTGGTGCTATCCAAATCCTCCTCTGAGACGTTCAGGACTATTATCATCTTCTTGAACGTCACAAATGGATAGCTCGATATGGACTTCTCCTCATCGGCCGTCAGCTTCAATAGCCTCAAGGGGAACTCTTTGTCGAGATGGTCTTTCAATCTCGTAAGCAGCTCTTTCTCCTTTTCTGAGATCTCTTCCCTTGCCTGTTTTATACTCTTCTCAATCCTCTCAAGCCTCTTTTCAATAAAGATCAGGTCATGCAGGATAAGTTCCGAATTCACCGAATCTATATCCCGCTTTGGATCAACAGAACCCGCGATGTGATATACCGACTCGTCCTTAAAAGCCCTGACAACATGGCATATGGCATCGAGCTCATCAATATGTGCAAATATCTCTCCCTTCGCGATCGTATCCTTCTCTATCTTCGGGAGTGTTTCAATATCGATCCTCGCCCTTACTTGCTTTGCCGGCTTAAAAACCTCGACCAGATTGTCAAACCTCGGGTCCTTTATCTCGGCTACGGCCTTTATCGGTTTATTTGAGGCAAGCTCACCATCCGTCGGCTTGTGGCCGGAGAGGATCTCAAAGAGCGTCTTCTTCCCTGTCTGGGGCAACCCTATTATCCCTATCTTCATATCACTTTATCCTTTATCTTCCTAAAAGGGGACATTCCCCCATTATAATAACAAACTCACCGGCCGGCCAATCTCCCTGCCAGCTTGTGCAGCTCCTCATTTGCCAGCGCCAATACCTTCTTCTTAACTGTGCGCGAGTAGTACTCGCGTTCAGTCTTGGTCATCTTTTCACCCTTCAGTCTCTTCATAAAGAGCGCCTTCTGCTTTTTGGAGAAGACCTGGGATAGGGCGTATTCGAGGGCAAACTCATCTTTCATCTGTGTATATTCTTTAAAATCAACCTCCACCTGCTCGAAATAACGCTTGAATGTATTTTTTACCCTCGCAGAAGACAAGCCCTCCAGCCCATTCCCCAAATCTTCGTCTTTGCGAAACTTCTCAAGGTATTCGCTAAAGAGACTCTCGTCTAGGCTCTTACGAAAACGTGAAGTGCCCAACTTATCCACAAAGAGCAGTTTTAGTCCTAGATGTTCATATAGTATAACCGACATAAGGACCAGTCTCTGAAAATACGCTTTATCATCTTTATTTTTCAACATCTTTTCTGCGACATCATAATCAAAGAGGTCTTTCTTAAGACCATTGGCAAGCACCAGAGGAAACCCTTCCCAAAGACGCGGATCCCTGCTCTCGACAACGGCCGCTAACGTCTCGTTCATGACGGGATTATTCTCGGGCTCTAATAAAGGATATCCCAATGCCTTCAGTTTTTTTAACAACGTCTCTCTATTCATATCTCGAAGCCCTCTTTCTTCAGAACGCCCAGGAAATGCTGAAAATTCCTTCTATTCTTCTCGTCTGAAACGTCGTACGAGGATGTCTCATGGAATCTATCTTTCAAGTGCCCCATGTCAATCTCTCCCTTATTCAAATGGCCATCCCAAACAGAGAGTGTATTCAATAATCTATTTTTGTCGAGTCTATATTCCATATATGTACAATAGGTTGTATGCTTTCGTACATGCTACTGTATAAAAGTGTACAATATAAACTACAAAAAGTCAAGAGGTAATTAAAAATAAATAACCGCACAATAAAAACCCTCTATAACTCTTTATGTTACAGAGGGTTACAATCGGGAATCTTGGGGACGGTCCGCTTGGTGCCACCCTACTTGTTAAAGGCCGTAGATTAACACTCCTTGGACAATCCCCTCTTTTGCTTAAACGACCTCCATCGTTGATGGGGGCTTGGTGGCTATATGGTAGGTAACACTCACAACACCCGGTACCTCGTTTACCATCCTGTCTGCCAGTTTGCGAAGGGTCTCATAAGGTACATTGGTTGGTGTCGCGGTCCTGGCATCTATGCTATCCCAGCAGCGGACTTCAATCTGGTTGCCAAATTCTCTTTTGCCATCGCGCATACCGGTAACCTTATCTTCGTGTAGAATCCCCATATACTGGAATGCGCCTGTATTTCCCAATATATCTTCAACTATGGTGGTGGCCTTTCTTACAATAGCTATCTTTTCTCTAGTAGCCTCGCCCACTACCCTTGCTGCCAGTGCCGGACCGGGGAAAGGTATCCTATTATAAGCGGCTTCGGGTAGCCCACATGCCTCGGCTACCTTCCTCACTCCGTCCTTGCGTAATTGAATCAAAGGCTCGATGATCTTATATCCAAAGGCCTTCTGTGGATCTATGCCCAGCTGCTCAAAGACATTATGTTGTCTCTTGATCCCCGCGACCGTCTCATCTACGTCTGTCAGTATTGTCCCCTGCAGCAGGTGCTTTGCGCCACTCTCCCTGACGAGCTTACCAAAAACGTCCTTATAGAATGTCTGGGTAACCGCCTCTCTCTTCTCTTCGGGATCGGTTATCCCCTTCATCGCGTCAAAAAACTTGTCTTGCGCGTCGATTATCTCGACATGGACACCGAGGCCCTTAAATAGCGCTACGACCTTCTGCGGCTCACCTTCTCTCATTATGCCATTATCGATAAAATAGGTCTTAAGCCGATCCCCCAGCGCCTTGTGCCCCAGCATCGTAACGGCGCACGAATCAACCCCGCCTGAAAGGGCATTGATCGCAACACCATCACCTACCGCTTCAGATATCTCTTTTGCCCTATCCTTAATAAACTGCTCTACATCCAATCCTGACGCCTTAAGCTCCTTAATAGCCGCCATCCCTTCCTCCTTTTTTTGACATGTTTATATCAGATTGTGGAGAGGATTATACACCAAAAGAGCTTCGGTTGCAATTGAAAAAAATGGGAAAAAATGGGGACGGTCCACTTGGTGCCACCCCACGCTTTGTGGGGTGCCGCTATTTTATGCTCTTATCAATTCCAGCTTATTCTTTCGCGTGAGACGTTTGATCTCTGCCTCGCGCTTAAGGGCAGTGGATTGGTCCGCACAGTCTTCCTTATACATCAATGTTACAGGGAGACGCGAACGGGTATATGCGCCTCCCTTTCGCCTGTTGTGTTCTTTTAACCGGCGATCGATATCGGTGGTACTTCCCGTATATAGGGTTCCGTCATTACAACGGAGAATGTATATATGCCACATAGGAGCCGGGGGTTAAAAGAGACTCTATTGTGTAAAACATAGTATAACATAATCGAGAGACGTTATCCATCCCCATCGGGACACTGCACCCTTACCCTGATTCTTACCTTGCGTAACCTCGCCAATTGTGGTAAATTCTATTTGAGGAAAAGGTACGTTTTGAAAACTTTCAGGGAGTTGCTATGAAATTCAGTGTGGGGAGAAACAAGGAAGAGGCCTTAAAGTCTAAGATGGCCTCTTTGGGAATAAGAGAAGCGGACTTAAAGGAGAAATTCGTACTCTCGAGCAAGAAGGGCGGGCAGAATGTCAATAAGACCTCCACGTGTGTCTATCTAAAACATAACCCTACAGGCATTGAAGTCAAATGCCAGAGAGAGCGTTCCCAGGCCTTGAACAGATTTCTTGCAAGAAGAATACTGGCAAATAAGATCGAGTCACTGGCATTAGGCCGGCGGTCGGAGGAACAAAAGAGAATAGAAAAGATAAGGCGTCAGAAACGAAGGCGTTCCCGCAGAGCCAAAGACAAAATGCTCAAGATTAAAAAAATGCGTTCTGAAACTAAAAGACTGCGCAGGTCTCCCTCTACAGAATGATCGGGAGATACCGGGGCAACCCTGGATTACATAATTTCGGGAGAAGATATGGTTAAGACAAAAATTATATGTACGCTTGGACCCGCGAGCGAGAGTGTTACGACACTTCGCAAGATGATGCTGGCGGGAATGGATGTCGCCCGGCTCAATTTTTCACACGGGAGCCATGAAGAACATATAGGCCGCATAACCTTAATAAGGAGATTAAATAAAAAATACAGGCGCCATATAAGGATCCTGCAGGATCTCGAGGGTTACCGTATAAGAATAGGGAAATTCAAAAATAGAGATAAGAAATTTATAGAATTAAAAAAGAGAGAGGCAGTCTATCTAAGCAATCAGGGCAAGGCGCGAGATGGTGAAACTATACCGTTCGATTACGAAGGCCCCTTAAGCGACATAAGGGCGGGTAGTTTCATATATATAGACGACGGCAATATCGCACTCAGGGTAAAATCCTCTTCAAAGAATTATGTACAGGCAGAAGTAATTACTCCGGGAATCTTGAAAGAGAATAAAGGTGTCAACATACCCGGTATCAAGCTTAGTTTCAAAGACCTGACCGAAAAAGACAGGACGGATTTGCAGGCCGGTATAAAAAACAAGGTTGATTTTATCGCTCAATCATTTGTAAGGAATAAAAAAGATGTCCTTAACATAAGGAAGATTGTGGACTCCGGCGGCTTCAAACCTAAGATTATCGCAAAGATTGAAAATCGGGACGGCATTAAAAATATTGATGAAATACTTAAAAACGCAGACGGCATTATGATAGCGCGGGGTGATATGGGTGTCTCTTTACCCATATATGAGGTTCCTATGGCGCAGAAGATGATTATAAAGAAGTGTATTAAGCAGAAGAAGATGGTGATCACCGCTACTCAAATGCTTGAGAGCATGACTGAACATAAGAGGCCGACGCGCGCCGAGGTAAGCGATGTCGCTAATGCCATACTTGACGGCTCAACCCATTTGATGCTTTCAGGGGAGACCGCGGTAGGCGCGTATCCCTTTGAGACGGTAAAGATGATGAATGATATTATAAAATTTACAGAATATGGGATGTAGATGAATTTTCAGGCAGGCTGGATGTTTTTCTATCCAGCTTGCGCTGCATCTTTGCTTCTTTCTTCTTCTTCTTTGCCAATTCTTTCTGGCGCTTTCGAAATGAAAAATTATCTCTTGCCAATTTAACCTCTTTTTATTTTGGGGCCATCCCGCGCGTGGATGCCCTATAATTTATATTATTTTACCGTGAAACAGACTATCCGAGGCAAACGCCCTCTTTTAAAAAGAGGGCGTTTAAATAAAAGCCCTGGAGCTTTATACTTACTTCTAACGGCCTTCGTTCTTGCGCTTTGAAAAGCAATCCTTGCAATATACCGGACGATCGCCGCTCGGCTTGAAAGGAACTTCACATTCTTTCTTGCACTCTTCGCAAGTCGCTTTGTGCATTTCTCGAGGGCCTCTGTTGAATCCACCGCCACCTTGAAATCCCATGTTACCTCCTTTCCGTTCTTTGTAAAGCTTTTGAAGTTCGTGGTTAATTAAATTTTCGTATTTTAGAGTAAAATGGCTTCTTCTCTTTATCGAGCTTTTTCTTTTTTTTAGCCTTCTTTTTATCAGAACGGACTTCTCGTGGAAAATCTCTCTCTTCCGGCCTGCTGTCCCGGGTTGCATTAAAGGGGTTGCTCTTTCTGTGCTCTGGCAAGCATTCCTTGCAATATACCGGACGGTCCCCTGTCGGCCTGAAAGGGACTTCACATTCCTTGTTGCAGTCTGAACAGATAACCTTAGTATAAGTTCTTTCCTTGGGCCTATCGTCTTGCCTTCCCCTGTCATAGCGATTAGAGGAATTGAAGTGCCCTGAAGGCTTTTGGGAATAGTTTTTCTCAAAAGGCCTCTGTGAAGACTGGCTGATTAAGATATCCAGCTTCTTCTCCATGGAGCTCAACTGCTGCTGCACTTTACCGATGAGGCCGATTGCGCCCGGCTCACCCTTTGGCGCGGCCGTTAACCTTTTGTTGCGTTTCATATGCTTTTTCATATTGACCCTTTATTTCGACGTATTATAACACAAACAAAAAACCATTACAACTTATTTTGCTTTCTTAATACGGCTCACCCGTTTGCGGCCTACTTCTGTTAAATCCATCTTCCGGATCCTTACATGCTTGGAAGCTATCTCAACCAACTCATCATCCCCGATAAACTCAAGAGCAAACTCAATGGTTATTTGCCGCGGAGGTATAAGTGCAATCGCGTCATCACTTCCTGAAGCACGCATATTAGTTAATTTTTTTCCACGCAAGACATTTACAGTCAGATCATTACCCTTATTGTTAACACCAACAATCATTCCCTCATATAGCCTTTCTCCAGGTT
>JABMSB010000011.1 GCA_013202205.1 Candidatus Omnitrophota bacterium | reverse complement strand
GGTTGCCTTCCTTACGCTTCCCAGGATAATGTCGACACTGGCCATGGCTGGAGGATAGCAAAAGGATCGAGGACTGGATCGACTGCCGGCACCGCATACACGATTTTCGCCAAGCATAATTACAATCCATTGATGTTGCCTCTCGACTCTGAGTAAGGCTGAAAATATTTAGTCATGAGAAAGAAAAAATACATTCTGATAATAATAGTTTTTCTTGTTGTTGGCTTTGCAATCGCAAGGCTTTTGCAACGGCCGCCGCTTCATCTCGCAGATTATAATAAAGGCGTTTACGTGTCACATGTAGTCGACGGTGACACTGTAGAGCTTTCCAATGGCGAGAAGGTGCGTTATATAGGAATAGATACGCCTGAGTTGCGAAAAAGAAAGGGTTCTGGATGGATTTATGACCCAATGCCCTATGCGGAGGAGGCAAAGGATTTTAATCGCAAGCTTGTAGAAGGAAAGGATGTCAGGTTGAGATTCGATGTTCAAAAGAGAGATAAATATGGCCGTATCCTAGCATACGTGTATCAAAATGATATTATGGTCAATATAGAAATGGTCAGACAAGGTTATGCGATGATATACACTTATCCTCCGAATGTGAAATATGTGGAGGATTTTTTGATTGCCCAAAAAGAGGCTAGAGAGAACAATAGAGGCCTCTGGGGTGAGATGGAAGAAAGAATTATATCTCCCTATGAGGCTGAGGATAATGTAGGCATGATTAGAATGGTGGAAGCTGGAGTGATAAGCACCTATTTATCAGACCGTGTTTTGACATTGAACTGCCTGGGTAATTTTAAGGTCGTCATATTCAAAAATAATCTAGAGTATTTCCCTAAAATGGCTTCGCGCTCTCCGGATACCTATTTTAAGCATAAGGCAATAAGGGTCTATGGCGTAATCAAAGAGTATAAAGGCGCTTACGAGATAGTCCTTCATGACCCCTCCCAGCTCGAGATCCTCTAACTTTAGATCCCTCGACTTCGCCCTTGTTCAAGGTTAAACCTCGGTTCGAGGTTTAACCTTGAACAGAATAGAGGAAAAGGCTTGATTTCCATGGTTTTTTAAGGTATAATTGTATTGAAAGGGTTTTTAAAACTATTTATTTATTTTCGGGTTAAACCGAAAAGGCAAACTAATCGAAAGATTGGGACGCAAAGCCACAGGCCTAATCCATTAAGGTATGGCGGCTGGGTTGCTGCAAGAAGGCGTATCCATTCTTTCGATTTTTTATGCACATTTAAAGGCATGTCGGAAGGATGAAAGCATGTGTTTGCCACAAGTGAAAATTAAGAAATTCTTAGTCACATTTGCAACGGTGATCTCTGTTCTCTCTTTTCCCCTTCAAAATTCATTTGCGGATTCAGTTGCCATAAAAGGCGCTATGAAGATCCAAAGAATGGGAGGGTATGTTATTTTTATAAATTATCAAACGCACGATAAATGGACTGATAGCCTGCTTTTTAAGGTTCATTGCAAGTTCGAAAGAGGAGAGTTTACATTTACCAGTAGTTCACTGAATAACATTGAGAAAGGTTGGCATAAGACACAAATAGTGATTTCAGACGTCATAAAAAAGAGATACGGTTCCTTGCGCGAATATAAGATCGACCTTTATGAAAACGGCGTACTCGTTGACACTAAGAAAAATTATTAAACCTCCCAAAAAATCTTGACTATTGCCTCGCCTGACAGTATAATTCAAATGGATATATGCAGAGAGCGTTTCGTTGCTTAATATTGGTAATTTTTTTCCTTTCTTTTGCGTGCTCGACTCAGGCAGCCACATCTGCCATTGAAACCATTTCAAAGATCCGCAGTTCGAAAGGGTATATTTTTAAGATAAACTATACAACAAAAGATGAATGGACGGACGGGCTTGTATTTAAACTTTTCTGTTCTTTTAATAAGGGCGCAGAACTTTCCTTTGCAAGTTCGGGCCTCAATAATATCAAAAAGGGTTGGCATAAGACAGAGATACGCGTTCCAAGGGTTTATAGAAATAGATACGGATACATCAAAGATTATAGATTGGAGTTGTACCACAAGGGTATGCTTGTTTCCATAAAAAGCTTATAGCAGAAGGAGGAGGAGAATGACACGGCGTAACAGGAGGGCGAAGCTTAAGAAGAAGAGAAAAGGCAAGCGCCATGCGAGGAAGTAAGAAAAGAATAGGCGTTCTTACGGGCGGGGGCGATTGCCCTGGCCTTAATGCTGCTATAAGAGCGGTTGCCAAGACAGCTATCATTAATTATGGAGTCGAGGT
>JABMSB010000080.1 GCA_013202205.1 Candidatus Omnitrophota bacterium | reverse complement strand
GCCTCATACGCACGCATCATGAGGGCGTCTCTACCCAATACATATACTGTCTGGTGGGATGGATCTATAGTTACCAGATCACCTTCTCGTATTTCCAGAGACGACAACGCACCCTCTTCTTCTATATAACTGACGTCAAAACCCAACTCGCTCCTAATTGTCCTGAATTCCCTTTGGGCTATTCGGGCCTTGAGAAAACGGCCTCCCGAATCCTGGTCAATGCGCCCCGCACTTACCCATAGCTTCGGTATCTTCTTACCGGCAAGTACTATTGTGGGATGGTCTGTCGAATTTCCTATGGTACATAGGTTGCCGATTATATCCGGTGATAATGACGATGCCTCATCGGGCGTAAGGTCTCCCACATATACCCTGGGAATATTTGTTGTGCCCGTATCTGCTTCCACGGCAACTTTAAATGATGCCCTACCCGTAACTACGCCTAAACCTGCAAGGTGTAGATAGGCGGGCGCTGGTTCCCCTAAGAATATATGGGCAGGTAATGGCCTGTGCAACATTACCCCGATACTTGAATCCCGGCGCTTTAGATCCAAGATGAGACTATGTGTTTCTGTTTTATCTAGGCGTGCTGCCTCTGCAGTCTCTCTGTCAAGGTATTGCAATCTTATTAGTTCATCACTCAATTCATCAAAAGATAGGCTGATTCTCTCAGGTGATAACTGTCCCCGATTCATAGGGATTCTCAACCCATCACCCCTTACCGCATATGCCAAATCTATATTCAGCGTACGCGGATTCCAAAATATTAGAATAGTGATATGGCCTTCCGGTCTCGTTATTACTGCCTGGCGAACGAGATAGCCACCTATGGCACCGATATCATCGAATGCCATCTGCCCGGCGCACCGCTGCATTAAAGAAGCAGTCTTAACTGCTTCAACAGATATTTGCGTCTTATGCAGATTATCCCCAAGGAACCTGACAGGATTTACATCTCTATAATTTATTTCAGGGCGGTTGTCTCTCATGACAAGTTGGCCGAGATCTAAGGCCTCCTCTATTGGACCATTAAAATACCTATCGATAGCTGTTTGGGATATCGGGACCTCTTGAGGTATTTGGACAAAACCCAATCTCTCCAATTCCCTATTCAGCTCATCGCGCATTGAACCCTCATATTCATCCATCAATATAGTGATAAGGTCTCTGTACTCTGACACTATAAAGAATCTCTCCTCTGCCATCTGAGCTATCGGTTCTGTAACACCTATCGGAGTAAAACCGAAGGCCTGCATCTGGGAGTTAAGAGTTTCGTGTATTAAGGTTTTATGTCGTTCTATCGCTTCGCTTATAAGACTTCTATGCTCTGGATATGCAACATAGAGCACAGAGAGTGCGTGAGAGACCGGTGCATCTACCGGTATCTGGTCGATGCCCAATTGGCGCAATTGAGGATTCAATGTATCTCGTAATGAATTGCCATGCGCATCTATCGCCATAGCCATAAGATCTTCGAACCTTGTGCATTCAAAAAATCTGTGCGCAAGAAAACTCTCAAGGGACCTTGGCGAAGACGCGATCCTGTCAAATCCTATTTTTTCCAATTCCGGGTTAAGGGCTGCACTTATAGTCTCGTAGTGCGCTGTTATTGCTGCCATTACGAGATCCCGGCATCTCGCATTTCTGTGATATAATTCTGACATAGTCCCGGAGATAGACCCTTCGGCCGGTATTTGCGCAAAACCCGATCTCTCTAATTCAAGATTTAGTGCCGCGCGTATAGAATCGGTGTGGTTGTCGATTTCTTGCGCTATAAGATTTATATATCTTATTTGGTTGAAATAGAGGTTTTTGACCAATGTGGAAAGAGGCCTTGTCAATACCTCATCCATAAAATTGTGCCTCTTTAGCGCTGGGGTCAGGGCGGCGCGTATTGAACCTCCATGGCTATCGAGTAATTGCGCTATAGCTTCTTGGCTGACATTCCCTTCAAAATGGAGATCCCTTAGGGCCTGGGAGACGGGTTTGTCAGCCGGTATTGGCGCATGGCCCAATCTACCCAATTCTGCGTTTAAAGCGGGCCGCATCTGATCGCCATATCGATCAATCGATTGTGCGATACAATACATAAATTGATCTTGCTCATAGACTCCCTGCCAACATCCGCCATCGACCATCCTTAACTTGTACGAATTACAACCCCCTTCTCTATCTCCATATAGATAGTCGAAATTGAATCTGCCGCCCTCTAAATGCTCTACCCATACCGGCATTGCCATCTCGCGCACAGACTTATCCGTATATTCATTGGATATGGACCTGAGAACCAGGTCTACACTCCTCATCCTGAAGACGAGTGAAAAAGCAACGGATGTTGCTTCTATCAAATCATCGATATCCGCCGACCCCTTCTTACTGAATGCACGGCTATTGAGACGCGCGCTCAAGACCGAATTTTCCCCTTCTCCCTGGATATTGGTCTCAAATCCGGCCCTCTTAAGCACCATCTCAACCAACTCTTGTCTCAACTTATTGCCTCTGCCGAATCCTACTGATGACACATGTAGCCCACCGCGTCCCTTTATTGCATCGTCTATCTCTCCTCTGGTCGGCAGCTTTCCTACCTCTGACATCTCAAATTCAACATAACCTCCATTTTCCGGTTCGGTAAGATCTATTGTCAGCTTTGTGGCATGTACCCCACCCCCCAGTTGAATCATAACAGTATTGCCCTGCACAGTCATTACGCTCGCCGGGCCAATCATACCATCCACCAATCTACTCGGCAAGGCCATTTGCGCACCCCTTGCGCCTCGTGATCTATTGTTAGGGAAATCTTCTGCTTGATAGAGTAACCTTTGAAATATAAGATTCAATGAAGGTGGTAATCCTCTTCTTGCGGTATCTTCATCTACACCGAATACCCTAAGCTCTCCCAATGTAAGGAGTCTATTCTCGCTGGGACAGTATATCGCTGCTTGCAGAAGACCTGGCATTCCTTCACTGCTCCTTTCTCTCTCCATGTATTCAGCAATACCCTGTTGATGTAAAAAGTTTACAAAATCACCGGGGCCTGTCACATCCTCAACCTTTCGTCCCGGGTTGAGGCCGGTAAACCATTGCTGGTCTATGCTGCCACTTTGAAGCTGCCGACCCAGCTCAGCCATAATCGAGTCATATTTTGCTGCAACTTGAGCTATCCACTCATCATCGGAAACAAAGGCTCCGTAACTCCTCATCATCCGCGTCATGCTATGCATGATGAGCAGGGCTTCTTCTTTGGATATAGACTCCCTGCTCAAATTGCTTCTCGCCCTTCTGTCGGCCTCTAAAAAGGCTGCGTAAGCCTTCGATGCCTCACTCGGATCACCCGGTATTAAGCTTGCCACATAATAATAGTCCTCGTTAGCGGTCATGCCCTCTTTAAGCTCCGCTATACGCCTTGCCATATATGGCAGGAAATTCAACCTAAATGGCGTATGCAACCCCTCGGCCGCGCTACTGAACCTTCCATGCCTGCCTTCAAATACCACATCAGTAACCTTCTCATAAGCGACGATATGGTCCCTTGCCCAAGGACCGAGGTTCAATTCATCGAATAGGCCTTCGGGGATGGGATCTTCTCTATCTTCCCTCTGGCGCGTTGCCAATATAGATGAAGCAAGGAATCCGGCGCCTCCCGATGCGTAGAAGAAAATCATGCCTACCGTTAACATAATTAGTGGTATGATGCGCGGTAATATGCGCCCTGGGGATGGCGGCTCCCTCCTGCCGAACTGCGGCATCTTTGCAGCCAGGTCTATGAAATGCTGTTTGTAATCCGGGTCATATGCGTGGCTCCTTCTGCGCCTGTATTCCTGCTTTACGAACCCGTGCACGGTTGACGTAAAGGTTTTGGAAAAG
>JABMSB010000079.1 GCA_013202205.1 Candidatus Omnitrophota bacterium | reverse complement strand
TCTATGGCACAGGGGAGGCTTTCTGAGGCAGATAGCATGGTAAGATCTTCAAAACAGATTATAGATTCAATAGAGCCTACTGACAAGGAGGACAAGGAAGCAATCAAGTCGTATCGTCAAAAACTGGATAGACTCGCCAAACTTCAGGGCAAGGCGGAGGCCCTATTCAATATGTTTAATTCAGGTTTGGTCACATCACTCCTCACTAACGGTTCATCAAAAAAGAAAAATTCCGCTAAGGTGGACCGATGAACCCCCTCATGCCAATCGATATGTGCGCTAAAGCGATTGATGGACAGACCGGTAGAACTATAAAGATTATAAACAAAATTCTTGTGGAGATGAAATGATTTTAGGTGTTATACCAGCCCGTGGAGGATCCAAGGGTATCCCCAGAAAGAACATAAAGATGATTGCCGGAAAGCCTCTGATTGCCTGGACGATCGAGGCTGCTCAGGAAGCAACTCTGCTGGACCGCTTTGTTGTTTCGACAGAAGATGAAGAGATCGAGCAGATTTCTAAAGAACGTGGGGCAGAAGTTATAAAGCGGCCAACGGAACTGGCAACCGATGAAGCGAGCACGCTATCAGTCCTGCAGCATACATTATCGCTGGTCGATGCAGATGCGATAGTGCTTTTACAACCTACCTCCCCGATACGTAATAAGGGGCGTATAGATGCATGCATAAAAGAATATCAACAGAAGAGAGCAGACAATCTGGCTACAGGGTTTATTTGCAAGTATATGGAATATGGTACGTGTAATCAAAGACGCCAAGACATAGAAGGTTTCTTTCATAACGATGGAAATGTCTGCATTATTAGCTCAGGGCTTATTAAGAGTGGCAAAATATTCGGAGGCGATACTGCAAGGGTTATAATTACACGCGAAGAGAATGCCCAAATCGACGATGATTTCGATTTTTGGGTAATGGAGCACATCTTAATGAAAAGAATTAAGGAGGCCCGGCAAAATGCCGAAGCAAAAATATCATAAGTACGTGTTTGATGAAAAGACCCGGAAGTTTATAGGTGATTTTGAAACTATGTATCGAGAGGAAGACCGCCAAGGTTATGACAGCTGGTTTCAAGAAGATCTCACCTGTTTGAGCAAACGGGTATCCTCGCTGATAGTTAACCAACATAAGTTTAAATCAATTCTTGATATAGGTTGTGGAAAAGGTGTATTTACAAATACTTTAAAGAAGGCCGGCAATGCAGTCGTCGGTATAGATATTTCCAGGACCGCCATAATTAAAGCAAAGGCCAGATACCGCAGCAGTAAGTTTTTTGTATCGGATATTGAACCAGTGTTAAATCGCAGGAAGATGTGGGATCTGGTCGTCATGATGGATTTGCTCTCTTACATTAAAAGCTGGAAGAACGTATTGGCAGCGGCATCCAGGAGGGCGCAGTATCTCTATATATCCCTATGGCTTCCGCAACGCCCGAGAGGATTTGTGAAGAGTCTCGATGAACTACGACTCCAGGTCGAGAGATATTTCGACATCGAAACCTTGCTTTTATGGAATCATGACCATATCTTTATTTTAGCAAAGAACAAAAAGGAGGTTTAAATATTATGAAGGTAGTAATCGTGGGAGCGGGAAGCACTGCTCAGGACGTTGCATCTATATTGTTGAGTGACAGAAATTTTCAGGTCGTCGGCTTTACTGACAAGGATAATAAGTCAAAAGGCAAAAAGATATTGGGCATAGAGGTGATAGGCAGCCATGATCTATTGAGGGATCTATTTGCGTCCGGCATCCATGGTGCAGTTGTTGCAATCGGCTATGACAACAATCTACGGGAAAGGCACTTTCACAGGCTGCGAGAGATAGGATTTGAGATGGTAAGCGCCGTACATCCAAGCGCCTTGATTGACCGATCCGCAAAGATTGGAGATGGGGTAGTTATTAGCCCGGGCTGCATTATATCGCCAATGGTAAAGATCGAACAGAATACTATTCTGGCGCCGGGGGTGATTATTGGAGCTGAGACGCAGATTGCCGATAATGTTTACGTCGGCATTGGCTGCAACATAAGCGGCGGGACTTTTATAAAGAGAAACGCTTTTCTCTCAGCCGGATGTTCGGTCGCACCATTCGTAACCGTTGGTAAAAATTCGAAGATCAAGCCCGGTGCTTCTGTTGTCAAAAACGTGCCGGATAAGGTGCGAAGCAAGGCATGAAGGCCGAATCAAAGAAAAGGGCCCATAAGGACAGGCTCATTTTGGTTACGGGAGGGGCCGGCTATAAAGGTTCGACCCTTTGTCGTGAGCTGCTCTTTCGCGGCTATACAGTACGCGTTTTAGACTCCCTTAGGCATAGAGATAGAGAGCGTTCATTGGCAGCTTTCTTTAATTATCCGAATTTTGAATTCATCAAAGGCGACATAACGAATTCGAAGGATGTCAAGAGAGCCCTTGAGAGCATTTCGGATATTATACATCTAGCCGCGATTGTGGGGGATAAACCATGTGAGCGGGATCCTAAAACCGCAATTGAAGTTAATTACAAGGGGACCCAATTGCTGGCAGATATGGCCAAGAGACAGGGGATAAGCCGCTTTCTCTTCGCCTCTACGTGCAGTAACTATGGTATAACCGATCCAAGACGTCCCGCGACAGAAGAGGACGAGCTAAATCCTCTATCTCTTTACGCAGAGACAAAGGTTGATTGCGAAAAATATTTGATCGATATCGGAAAGAACAGCAGCTTCTCTCCCACCATCCTCCGTTTTAGCACAGGCTT
>JABMSB010000010.1 GCA_013202205.1 Candidatus Omnitrophota bacterium | reverse complement strand
ATATGTTCAGTGCTTATTGAACTACCAACTGAGCTACCGGGGAACAATTTTATTAAAGAACAATCATATAAAATCTAAGGGACGCCCTTTCGTCATCGTGTGTTTTATTGGGCAATCCCTGGGTATCTTAGTGCACCGTTTCTGTCTCAGACGGTGGGACATTCTGGTAATCGAATTTTACATCTGACTCGCTGAACGCAAAATCGCCTTCCTCCTTAAGGAGGTTGAAGATATTCGCCTTGAGCTTCTCTACCGCCTCTGCCTGTGTGCCCGCGTTAACAAATAGGTTCAGTTCAGGGCAAGCTGCTACATATATATTATCATTGCCTTGATATATCTCTATCGATAGGTACATTACTTAAATATCTCCTCTTTTTTAAGGAGAATCTCCCAATCCTCTTTTACCCGCGCCTGCAGGGTTTCTATAATATGCTTATTCTGCGGCTTGTTCAGGTGGCGGAAACGGCCCTGGCGATTTATCCAATCGGTTATCGGCAGTATATTCTTAGGCTTATAGTTTATGCGCCACACCTTACCATATTCTACTTCATATAGAGGCCAAAAGCAAGTCTCAACCGCCAGCTTTGCCATCTCGACTGTCTCATCAGGCAGGTGGCGCCATCCTGGAGGGCACGGAGAGAGTATATTGATAAATTTCGGCCCCTTTATCGACATAGCCTTCTCGACTTTAGCAACGAGATCGCGCCAGTTGGATATCGAGGCCTGCGCCACATAAGGTATCTTATGGGCAGCCATGCAGCCGGTCATGTCTTTGCGGAATTCTTCCTTGCCCTGCTTTACCTTGCCGGCCGGCGCTGTTGTCGTCGAGGCACCGAGCGGTGTGGCAGAGGAGCGTTGTACGCCCGTGTTCATATAAGCTTCGTTATCATAGCAGACGTATAGCATGTCGTGGCCTCGTTCCATTGCGCCCGATATCGACTGAAATCCTATGTCGTAAGAACCGCCGTCTCCGCCGAATGCTATAAAATTGACCTTATCCTCTTTTATCTTGCCCTTCTTCTTAAGGGCGCGATAAGCTGTTTCAACACCGCTCATTGTCGCGGCTGAGTTCTCAAACGCATTATGTATAAATGAGCATCTCCAGGCGGTGTAGGGATATATCGTAGTCGCGACTTCAAGGCATCCTGTAGCGCATCCTGTCACAACAGGCCCGTCTATCGCATGGAGTATCTGCCTTATTGCAATAGGCGCGCCGCAGCCCGCGCACATCCTGTGCCCGGGGCTTAATAGTTCAGGTTTTTTTGCCAGATCTTTAAGTGATGGCGCCATTATCTTACACCCAGATAAGTTAAGGGTTCTTTTATCTCTTTTGTCCTGGCCGTCTCAAGGAGGTCTTCGAATACTTTACGTATATCCCCGACGGGGATATCCCTGCCTCCGAGCCCATAGATATAATTTACAATGGGTACAGATGTCTTTCCGTAGAGGGCGGCTTTTATGTCATTATAGAGCGGGCCGCCTATGGCGTTAAATCCGTCGGAGCGGTCGAGGACCGCTATCGCTTTAAATCTCGAGAGTATATTGGCGATCTCTTCCTCCGGAAATGGCCTGAAAGTGCGGATCTTGAGCTGCCCTACCTTCTTGCCTTCCTGCCTTAATTGGTCAATAACCTCTTTTGCCGTGCCTGCGGTTGAGCCGAGCAGGACTATCGCCACATCCGCGTCATCGAGCTTGTATCCTTCCGTGTGTCTGTATGCCTTACCGAACGTCTTCCTGAAATCCATCCCTACCTCTTCTATGACGCGCAGGGCGTTCTTCATACCTTCGGCCTGCTGGCGCTTATGCTCGAAGTAATAATCGAAAAGATCGAGTGGCCCGAATGTAAGTGGCTTCTTAAAATTAAGGAGTGTGTGGTCAGGTTTAAACTCTCCTACAAAATCTTTTACCCTCTTATCATCGTATATATCGACGGTCTCCATGCCATGGCTTATTATAAAACCATCCAGTGTAACCATGATAGGAAGCAGGACATCCTTGTGCTCCGCAATACGGACGGCCTGGATAGTATTCTCATATGCTTCTTGCGCATTTTCACTGAAGAGCTGGATCCAGGAGGAATCCCGCGCGCCCATTGTATCGGAATGGTCGCCGTGGATATTTATCGGCGCTGAAAGTGCCCGGTTTACAACGGGCATTACAATCGGTAGACGATTGCCGCTTGCTATGTAGAGTATCTCCCACATGAGGGCAAGGCCGTTTGCTGAGGTGGCAGTCATGGTGCGCGCACCTGCTGCTGCAGACCCCACGCATGCACTCATCGCACTGTGCTCGGACTCGACGAGGACCATCTCGGTATCTACATCGCCATCTGCCACAAAATCGGCAAACTTCTGCATGAGGGATGTCTGCGGCGTGATCGGATATGCCGCGACCACGTCGGGATTTATCTGCTTCATCGCCCATGCAACAGCTTCGTTTCCTGTGAGTGCTTTATAGTTAGGCACTTTATCCTTCCTTCTCCATCTTGATGGCCGAACCTTTAACCGGACAAACCTTTGAACATATGCCGCAACCCTTACAGTGTTCTAAATCAAAACCTGTCAATTTGCCGTCTTCGACGTTTATCGACGCGTCAGGACAGTAGAACCAGCAGGTCAGGCAATTGATGCACTTAGCCTTGTCGAGTACGGGCCTGAAGGTGCGCCATCCACCGGTCTTATACTCAAAGGCATTGCCGGCTTCGAGTATCATGCCGCCTATGGGTATATCCTTCCAGCCCGGTTGGGCCTGAGCGCTCTTTTTCTTGTCACTCTTCTTCTTCACTTCAACACTTCCCATCTATCAGCCTTTAACTTCGTTGTGCGCTGTCTCGATAGCCTCGAGGTTGCCTTTGATCACTTCTTCCTTAAACTTCTTTGAGAACTTCTTCTTAAAATCGGCCAGTATCGTCTCAAGCTTTACCACCTTTGTCATCTTTATCACAGCGCCTATCATAGGTGTATTGGGTATGTTGCGTCCCAGCTTATTTAAAGCAATAGACGTGGCATCAACTACGTAAACCTTGCCGCCGGTAAAACCCATCTTCCGGCGCATCTTATCAGGTGACTCATTCGTATTGACGATGATAATACCATTCACCTCGGATACCCCTTCTGTCACATCGACGGGCCCGATGAGGGTGGAATTTAAGACAACTACTATATCCGGATTGGTTACTTGAGAGTGTATGCGGATGGGTTCATTACTTATGCGGGTAAAGCTCTTGACGGGAGCGCCGGTCCTCTCAGGGCCATACTCAGGAAATGCCTGGATATACTTCCCCTCTGAAAGCGCGGCTTCTGCTAAAATCTTGGCGGCCGTTACCGCTCCCTGGCCGCCTCTACCATGCCAACGGATCTCTATTAATTTCTTGCTCATTTAAGTAACTGGAGACACTCCATGCGTCTTTGTAAAAAGTTTTTGTGATTTTGCTGTGATGATTTTTTTAAGCCTGTCCTGACGGTGTCGATTCTGGAGCAGCTGAAGCATTGCTTCCGGCTGCCAGATAAAAACTCATCATCGCTCCGGTTACGAGTACGCTAAGATACGCGTTGAGAGTGCTGTTAAGAAGCCCTACGAGAATCTGTGAAGCTAC
The DNA here is from genome assembly GCA_013202205.1 of Candidatus Omnitrophota bacterium. GTDB lineage: Bacteria > Omnitrophota > Gorgyraeia > JABMSB01 > JABMSB01 > JABMSB01. The sequence goes on along the minus strand of JABMSB010000010.1, from coordinate 27,748 downwards.
ACCCTTGATGATAAGTGACAGGCCTCCGCCGATCAGGCCAATTACCAGTCCTATGCCTAAGCTTATCAATATGAGCAGGACTACCAGGCCAAGGACTTTGATCAGGTTTGCCCTAACAAACTTGATCGAACCCTTTATGGCATTGATTATCCCCACATCCTCTGCTACCAATACATAAGGAGCCGGGAATAACAAGATCACCAGATAAAGTCCTAACCCTCCGATGATTATACCTCCGATTAGCGCAATGACAAATAGGATGGTTGAACCACTTGGTGCGGCCAAGGATATGATCAGCGCTGAAAGAAGACCCAATATGCCGATGACCAATACCAGGATCAAACCCAACCCTAAAAGGCGCACATAGAACTTTTTGCCGTAAGAGATGAATTTGTCAAGGTTTGCAGCACCTGTCTTAATGGCATCCTTTACAGATGCCAATACGCCACCCTGTACGAGTATCGATATCAGGATGAAGAGGACACTGATCAGTGCCAGTGCTATAGGTATCGTGCCTCCCGGCGGGGGTGTCATGCGCCCCATTGGTATACCTGCTAAATTCCATATCAGGTTAAACACGAACACCAGCAACACAAGGTTAAGCACCTTGTTAGCTATGCCAAATCCCTTCTTAATTGCCTCTATTATGCCCATTACACAACCTCCTTGTTGGTTCTGAGTTACTAATATAAGCCCCTTCACTAACTCAATAGCAAGCCATAGTTTAGCAAAAAAATGGCCTATTGTCAAGTAAAAATACTATAAATCTCGTCTGCCTGCCAGGGACCTTGATAGGGTGACCTGGTCAGCGTATTCCAGGTCTGATCCTATGGGTACCCCAAAGGCGATGCGGGTCAATTTTACCTTCAGCGATCTTATGACCTTGGTCAAATAGAGGGCTGTTGCTTCCCCCTCTGTATCGGAGTTTGTGGCAATTATGACTTCCTTTACGCCTAACGCCTTAATGCGGCTGATGAGTTCTTTTATCTTAAGGTCATCCGGGCCTATACCATCCAGCGGAGAAAGCGCCCCTAACAATACGTGATATATACCCCTAAAATGGGAACCCTTCTCTATGGCTATTATATCTTTAGGTTCTTCAACCACGCATATTAGCGTGTGATCTCGACCCGGGTCCTTGCATATGGCACAGAGATCTCCTTCACTTAAATTGTTGCACTGCTTGCAAAATCCTGTCGATTTCTTTACCTTGGAGATAGCCTGGGTCAAGGCCTCTACATCCTGGCCGGAAGAGTGGAGTATATAGAATGCCATCCTCTCAGCGCTTTTGGGCCCTACACCGGGGAATTTTCCCAATCGCCTGATAAGCTCCTCCATCGACTCGGTGTACCTGGCCATCATTTTCTCCGTATGGGTCTTCTGATGCCGGAAGGCCTTATTTCACCCTGGAAGACATCTAAGGCAGAACGTACTATTGGATCATCGAGCGCATTTTGGCTTGTATCTTCTTCGAATGCTATGGGTCTCATATTCTTATTGGCCCTGGAAGACTCTAATTCTTCCGGCCTATCGTCCCTCAACCCCAATTCCACCGCGATCGGCACTTTTAATATATCCCGCAGATGTTCTTTTATTAGTTTTAAATTGGCAGATTCTTCCAGCGTCTCTTTATGGAACTGGAGCCTCCTTGGGAATGTTACAAGCAGGACCCCGTCCTCCATCTTGGCCGGTTCGCCTTCAAGAAGATAAGAGGCAACCGACATCTTCTTCTCTTTAATTTTGTTGATCAACTCTGCCCATACACCCTTAATCTGCGGGAGTATTATGTTGGAGGCGGTCGATGATACACTATCCTGCTGATGGGCTTCATCTATTGTCCCTTTTTCAGGCGGGTCGGCTAAGATAGTAGCAGTGGCAACACTGCTGTTGTCGTCAATATCCGCCAACTCATCGATTGTCTCTATGGTTTGCGTCGAAGCGGATCGCTCGCCCTGCTTTACCGGAGTGGGCATCCCGGTCATATCTTTAAGGCTTCCTGATACCTTCTTCCCTCCGGAAGATCCGGCGTCTGTCCGGGGAGCCGGCTGCGATCTGGTTCTCTTTTCTTGAGTGGCGACTATAGTGCCTTCATCCAGAGATCGCTGGAGATCCTTCATGCGGTCCAGTGCCTGGCTAAGGTCGACCATATCCTGGCGCCGGGCAAGCCGCAGGAGTGCCAACTCAAGAGGCAGGCGTACAGATTCTGAGTGTTTCATTATATAGTGTGTGTTCGATAACGTCTGCAGTATGTATATGATCTCTTCTAATGTAAACTTTTCGCTATGTTTCGATATTCTTTCTATCGAATCTGCTCCCAATTCTATACTGGCGATCGCATCCTTGCCTATCTTGGCCATCAGTATTGACCGGAAATGGTCAATCAGGCTGCTTAAAAACTGGACCAGGTCTTTACCGTCTTCGAGAAGCTGATTTATCCATTTTAGCGCGGCAGGGGCATCTTTCTTAGCCAATATATCTGACATGCTGAGAAGGGCATCCTCCTCAACCATGCCGAGCGAAGAGGATACGTCAGCAACATCTATTCTCTTATCACAATATGCAACGAGCTGGTCGAGTATAGACTCGGCATCACGCATAGATCCCTCGGCAGCACGCGCCACCAGCATAAGGGCATCATCGCTTACTTTTAATTTTTCAGATGCGGCAATAGATTTAAGTTTTGAGATTATCATCTTGATCTGTATGCGCTTAAAATCGAAGCGCTGGCATCGCGATAGGATGGTAGCCAGGACCTTGCCCGGCCGTGTGGTGGCAAAGATGAATTTAACATGCTTAGGAGGCTCCTCCAATGTCTTAAGGAGCGCATTGAAACCGTCTGTAGTTATTTGATGGACCTCGTCTATGATATATATCTTAAACTTGCCATGGGAGGGCATAAATTTAACGTTCTCACGGAGGCTCCGTATCTCATCTATGCCGCGATTTGATGCGCCGTCTATCTCTATAACATCCATGCTGATCGATTTTGATATCTCGTTGCACGACGGGCACTTACCGCATGGCTTGGTAATTGGCCCTTTTTCACAATTGAGTGACTTGGCAAATATCCTGGCTGTGGTGGTCTTACCTACTCCGCGGGGCCCTGAGAAGAGGTATGCGTGGGCAACCCTGTCATTCTTTATGGCGTTCTTTAGGGTAGTTACTACGTGGTCCTGTCCGATTACATCATCAAAGGTCTGCGGCCGCCATTTGCGCGCAAAGACTACATAAGACATCTAAAACTCCTCTTTTCATCTTGTAATTATGCCTAAGATTGGCAGGGGATTAAAATACCACGAATCATCACAAAAATCAAGGAATAATTAGCTGGTGGTTATGGTTGATGAGTTTCACACAACAAGATATAATTTGCGAGTGGTAATTCATTATATTATAGATAATCATTGAATTTAAAAGGAGGATTTATAAAAAAGTTTTGTGTGAAGATTGCTATATAAGGCTCATTGTGTTATAAGGGTGCCATTGTTGCCGTAGTCACTTCTATCATTCGTGTCGCCATCAAAATCTATATGAAGCACCCTGCCGGTCGGATCTATGCCTGTCGGTAACCCTCTTAACCCCATCTCATACATCTGGCTAACCTCGGTTCCTATTAAACCCCTCTCGTATACCTGTACTTCATCTACCTGGCCATTCATGTAATAGCTTTCGCCACTAGCACCCGTATATCTGCCAACCTGAAATTCCGGGCGGCTTCCACCGTGGTTAATAGTCCCCGATGCAGGATTACTATCTACTTCTTTTCCATTTACATATAATTTAACCGCGCTTCCGTCATACGATATAGCTACATGATCCCATTCTCCCGGAATTGTAGAAATCGGGCTCCAAACACTAACGGCCTGCCCTCCGATGATTACATGTCCAAAATATCCATTCCCATCATGCCAGATCACATAATCATTCCAATTGCTCTTGTGCAGTATCGGGCCTCCTAACGAATTGAGCTTTACCCATGCGCTCGCAGTGACGGCATTATTCGGCTTAAGAGAAGGGTCATCACTTACTGTAACATAGTCATCTCCGTTAAAGCTTCCCGCGTGAGACCTTACCCCATAAGCATACCCTGCACCGGGTATACCCAATGAACCCTGATCGTTAATCTCACTCTCATGGGGAAGATATCCATAAATTTCGCAGTTCGCCATAACTAATAAGACCGCAAATAAAAGAATAGTTATTCTCTTCATAATATTACTCCTTAAAAATCACGGGATCGTCTCCCACCCTACAGGACCATGCCTGTGGGTTATATCACCATGTGTATGCAATTCATTAGAGTCTTCCCATACCCCTATCTCGCCGCTCTCGTGAGCGTGAGGATGATAGAATTCGGGAGCCAGCTTATTTGCATGATTTTGATCTGTCACCATAGTAGTATAAATCTGATTATTCCCGGGGGCTTCCCCATTTGGTGATATCAACCCTATCCCCGTCTGCGTTCCATAATCGAATTTCCTGACATCATTTGCCGGTAATTCCGTATCTAGAGATTCTATTTCGTCGGCGTAAAACCCGTTCCCCAGGTAATAGGCTTCCTGGGTCTTCTTTATCGCACCTATTGTCGCATACGCTTCTGAAAGCCTTGCCCTTGAGAGGGCCTTATCAAATTTCGGCATTATTACAACCGCCAAAATACCTATAATCAAAACAGCTATAAGAAGTTCAAGTAATGTAAAGGCTCTTTTCATAAAAATGATAGGGATAGTGCTTACCCCCCGTCTTGTCTGTAGTCCTACTCCATCAGGTTTAACCACATATATTTTGTATTTTAGTACATATTTGTGAAAAATACAATAGTTTTCGTGGGAAGGGGTTCTATTGGAGGCTTGCTGGCTGTAGATTAGGGTTTTATGTCGCCTGATTTAATGAGACGTACGAGGACGGATACTACTTTCGGATCGAATTGCTTGCCCTTCTTTTCCTGGAGCTCTTTTACAACTCTCGGAAGCGGTTTGGCCTTGCGGTAGGACCGGTCTGAGGTCATAGCTTCAAAGGCGTCGGCGCATGATAATATACGCGCTGTCAGCGGGATCTGCTCTCCTTTGAGCCCCTTTGGATACCCTCTGCCATTATAGTGCTCATGGTGGCAGCGTATGGCCGGTATTGTCTCCTCAAGAAATTTGAGGTTTGAGAGTATCTTAGCCGCTGTCACGGGATGGGTCTTGATCTTGGCCCACTCCTCCCGGTTTAACGGGCCCGGCTTATTAAGAATCGATATCGGTATGCCTATCTTGCCCATGTCATGCAATCTACCGCAGGTCTGGAGCGTCTGCACCTTATGTACGGGCAGGGCCATCTCTTTGGCTATCCGCGCCGCGTACTGGCCCACCATCTCTGAGTGGCCGCGCGTATATGGATCTTTCATTTCAAGGATCGATATCAACACCCTTATAGCCTGGACATAGCTGGTGTGCACCTCCTCATTGAGCTGCGCATCGTCTAAGAAGATCGCTGCCTGCGTGGCGATCCTGCCCAGCAACCCTATCTCCCTCTCCGAGTAGTCCCTGTATCTCCTGTCAAAAACAGCTATACAACCTAACTGCCTCTTTTTAATCTTGATCGGTATAAATAGGATAGAATTCAGCTCTTCTCTTATAATCTTAAAATATAATTTAAGCTTCTGGTCAGTCTTAAGGTTTTTTATATGGGTTATCCTCCTCGTTGCCGCACGCGACATCCTATCCATGATCTTCGTAAGGGCCCTCTGCTCATATTTGCCGCGCAAACCCGCGACGCCTACCATCTTTAACCTATGATTCTTTCCGTCTTTTAAGAATATCCCGCACATGTAGACCTTTAGAAGGTCCTTTGTCAGCTCGGCCATATCGGAAAGAAGTCTGCCCATTCGCGCCGTCTTGACGAATTTCTGATTCAGCACCGATAACACCTGGAGTTCTCTTTTGGTACTGCGCAGCCGCCTCTCATGGTCGCTTATCGTCTGGCGTTTCTGGTACTCTTTTGTAATATCCTCAAAAAAGAGTAATACGTTTTCTATCGATTTACCCCTCCCTTGCTTGATCGGAACCGTAACAACCTTAAAGCATCGAAATTCACCATCTTTAGTCAATCCGAAATGGAATCTCGTAGTCTGGATTGTACCACTCTTGAAGGTTTTGATTGCCGGGCAGTGAGGGCAGATTGCATCTCTACCGGATAGGTCATAACAAAAATAGGGCCTCTTCTTAGAGACCCTTCCAAACCATTTATTGAAGACGGGATTTGACCAAACAATCCGCATCTTCCTGTCTATCATTGTGATTCCAAGATGTATATGGCTGCCGATATCTACAAAGCAACCTTTGTCAGCTAATAAAGCCGTAGCTGATGTCTTTTGGCTTTCAGTTTTTTTGGACATGCTATTGGCCCCCTGAAGAATAATTTGCCAAAAGCCCTGTTTCCCAGTAATCTATCTTACTGCTCCCCCGTATGATCTATTTATAATGCCCTTAACTAAGTGGAGACAAAAAAACCGTTTTTACCGGTCTTTTTATGTCATTCTATTGCGTATATACTTAAATAATACCCTATAAGCATCCTATTGTCAACATGCGTTATAAAAAAATAGAATAAAAGTTGATTTTAAATATATAGAAAGTTAGATATTGTAGATTTAATTAGAAATATGAATATTCCGGGGTTTTCTTAGACTAACTCACTTATTAAATCTAAGTAGTCAAGTAAGAGCCTCGTTGTCAAGAAATTCTGCCTGACATACTCCTTGGCCCTTTGCCCCATCTCTTTAGCCATGTCCGGGTCTTTCAACAATCTTATGATCCTGTCGGCACATTCTTTCTTATTATGGGGATCTATTAAAAACCCGTTCTTACCGTCTTTTATCTGGGCCGGTATCCCGCCTACGTTGCTCGCCACAACGGCCTTGCCCTTCCACAGGGCTTCTGTTATGGTAAGCGAGAATCCTTCCTTGGTCGATTTCTGTATAACCACATCGGAAAACCTCTGTATCGCATTGACGAGTATATCGTTATTGCCTACCACAAAGATCACGTCACCGGTCTCTATAAGATCTTTGGCCTTTTTATAAAGCCTGGAATATATCTCTACGCCCTGCGGATCATCTGAAGCCATGTTGTAACAATAAAGGAGCCTGCAATCTACCTTATCCTTTACAATCCGGTAGACATCGAGCAACCCTTCCGGGTCTTTCCACGGATCCATTCTTGATACCTGCGTTATCACAGGCTTATCCGTGGGGATTCCCGCTTTTGTGATATACTTTAAGATGTCCTTTTCTGAAAGATCCTTGTTCTTTAATGACAGAGGATCAATCGCCGGATGTATTACCCTCTGATCGACGGGGAGATCCTTCTTTTTATAGGCCTCACTTGAGAGGATAACCCTATCATACCTGAGTATGTACTGTTTAAGGAAATTCCACAGTTCAGGGTTGGGATTCGTCAGGTCAATATGGCATCTCCATATCCACGGCTGCTGCTTCCTGCAGAACTTTACCAGGGGCAGGGGCTGCGGGTCATGCAGCACCACGCAATCATGGTCTATGTGGGTATAACTCGCAAACTCCTGGTTCGTCTCTAAATAGATCTTCTGCTTCATCGGGGAAAGATTTATGGAACCGCCCTGGAGGGCATTATGGAATTTTTTGGTTATTCCGAAGAAGGCGGGATTCCCATGAAGTATCCTCCAGCCTGTATTAACGCCGGCCTGGTTCATCATGGGCACCAGGCGGCTCAGTATCTCAGCAACGCCCCCGCCTTGAAATGTGGAATTGATATTGATGATATGCTTATTGTAAAGCTTGCTTGCCTTTTTATAGATCTTGGATATTACTTCCGCCCCGACAATGTCAATATAGTCTTCTATACCTCTCAGCATACCGCCACCTCTCTTTTTTTGCTATTTATGACAAATATAATTTCTTTAGAAGATATTTTAACATTTAATGTTAAGGTAATCAAGGCTAATCTTGTAAAAAGTGAAACCAAAATCCTTTTCTTTTTTTAGAAAAATGTTCTGGCCATCCTTTTTTATTGCTCACTACTTATCTTTTAGTAATCTACCCAGAGGTCCGGCTTGCCGTCGGCGTTTGTATCCTTTTGGCTCTTCAATGGCTTGCCGCCCTCGTATGTTATCCATTCATCCATCTTGCCGTCACCGTTTGTATCTGCTTCTGTCTTCTCGATCTGCCCGGAGCTATTATAGCTCTCGATGCGATCTACCACCCCGTCAAAGTTGGTATCTGCCTGGACCTTCTTGGGCGCAACTGCTGTCTGTACGGCTTCCTGGGCCAACAGACTATTTGCGCACAGGATAGAGATTAAAACAGCAACTGCTATCAATGCTTTTCTCATGGCAACCTCCCTTTCTTGACCGATTATCCTTAATATTTCTGGTGGTGTACCCACCGTTTCATTCTATCTCGCCTTAGGAATTCACCTATCAAAAATACCTGTTACGAGAATTCATATTTTTTATTTGCCCCAAATTGTTTAAAATAGCGCATAAATCCTTCCTTAAAATAGTTCGGCAGGACCGCTAGCGTTCTCCTATAAGATCCACTCTGTGATAATTTAATTACCTTAAAATAAGTAAGGGGCTCAAATATGACTAAAGACAATAATCTAGCAACAAATAAAACTGCTTTAAATCTTATCCCTTTTTGATTTTGTTTATATAGATAAATGATTTTATTTATAAATTTTCCGCTTAGAAATATAGAAAGTACAATTATATTATTGAGCGCATTTTTATGATACAGTAAATTATCTTTTTTGAGATAATCTTCTATTTTTTCAGGATATTCTTTTTTAGCTCTCTCATACAATTCAGTTCCAAAATACAAACTCAAGGAGAAAATCTGAGGATAGAATGGTTTTGGTGTCTCAATAAGAGTTTGTATTGTTTCAAATTTATCTTCTTCGTTTTCAAATGGGTTGTCTAATATAATATCGTAGATAGCGGCTATGTTAAAATCCTTAATAATTCCGGCTGCTTTAAGAAAGTCTGCCTTTAATGATTTTCGTTTGTAGATCTCCTTGCAGACACGGTCGCTTCCACTTTGCAATCCTAAGCTAATCCAAGCCAGGCCGGCGTCTTTTATATATTTTATTTTGTTTCGCGTAACATAGATGGGAATGACTGCAGCTATGAATGGTTTGTTTATCTTTTCTTTATAGATCTCGCAGAATTTTTTCAAATATTCATCATTACATGCTAAAAAGCAATCATCTTGGAAATTAATATATTCAATTCCTGGGTTGTCATTTATTGCTTTCTCAAGCTCAAAGATCAAGTTTTCAACACTGCGCCTTCTAACCTTTTTAGTTTGATACAACTTATCGATACTATTATTACAGCAATAGGTACAAGAAAACGGACATCCCCTGGAACTCATAATGTCATAAACTGTTCCTTTATATCTAGCATATTTTTTGAAAACTTTTTTACCAATAGGAACTATTCGCTTATTCTCCCCTTGAATAAAACTATTTACAGGTATGTGATCATATGATGGTATCTCATTTAAATCCTCAATAAGTGGATACAACTCGTTTTTCTCTACTTGACCATTCTCTAAATAACAAAGATTATTAATAGTTTTTAAATTTTCATTGTTCTTTATTGCTTTCGCTAAATCTATGATAGTTCTTTCCCCTTCTCCAATACAAATATAGTCGGCATAATCCAAACACATCTCCGGACAAACTGTTGGGTGTATCCCCCCCCATATAACTGGGATTGACTTAAAATTGCTTTTCAGATACATAGTCAGAGCACGGGCATTATAATATTCTATGCTCATTAAACTGATTCCAATGAGCATGGGATTTATTTCACGCACAAATTTATCAATGTTTTCTACCGTATTATTATCATTTAAATTAAAATTTGGTAAGTGAAGAAGGCGTGAATTGTAACCATTTTTCAATAGGTAGTAATGTAAATATTTTAACCCTACTATATCTAAATCTTTTTGTACCGAAATCAACAAGATATTCATTTTTTTATATTATTTTAATCAAACCCTGAGAATATTAATTGCTTTCAATCTCAACATCTCACTCTTCTTCTTTCCCTGAATCCGCCGAAGGCTGCAGCTCAACTTTGAGGCATTCGATCTGTTTGATGTTTAGAATGCGAGTTATTTCCTCCGTCACTACCTTTCAAGCCCTCCCTATCAAAACTGGCGGAGAGGCTGGGATTCGAACCCAGGAACCCAATAATAGGGTTAACGCCTTAGCAGGGCGCCCCAATCGGCCACTCTGGCACCTCTCCGTATGATATCTATTTTTTTAAACGTTTCTTTTTGAAGAACTCTTTAAGCAGCATGCCGGATTCCGCTTCGAGCACGCCTCTGCTTATATTTATTCTGTGATTTAAGCGCCTATCATCCGCTATATTCATCAAAGAACCGCATGCGCCCGTCTTCGGATCTGCTGCGCCATAAACCAGCCGTTTCACTCGAGCCAAAACCATAGCCCCCGCGCACATCGAGCAGGGTTCAATTGTAACATATACCGCCGCGTCTAACAACCGCTCGCTCTTTAAATATGCCGCCGCCTGTGTGATCGCTATCATCTCGGCATGGGCGGTTGGATCTTTGAGCCGCCTCATCTGGTTGTGGGCTCGTGCGATTATGCGCCCGTTATGTACTACAACAGCGCCTACCGGGACTTCATCATCATCGAATGCGCCTTGAGCCTCTTTCAGCGCAACAGCCATATATTGTTTATCGTCAGCCATAAATTACGAGTTCTCATCCTGCCAGCAATATCTATTTGGCGTGCCTGGCAGGATTCGAACCTGCGACACCCTGGTCCGTAGCCAGGTACTCTATCCGGACTGAGTTACAGGCACACCTAATTCTATATCTATTCTTCGAGTGTTATCTTTATGCCGCCCAGTAGTGATGCGAATATATTATAGATAAAAGCGACTATCGCGTAGACACATCCTGTCGCAAGCCCGTATAAGACACCAAGGATAAGCCCGCCTATAAGCCTCGTCGAGAGAAATGCCAGCGGCGCAAAGCCTAAGAAGATCGAGCTCGGTGCGAATTTTACACCGAATATCGCTGCTGCCAACCCCATAAAAAAACCGATTATCGCAAACATACCTCCAAAAAGTTTAAATATGGACAGAACGCTTATATGCTTTAAATGCATTGTCTTTGCCATTATTTTTTTCTCCTTTTCTCCGCATCCCTCTCATCATATATTTCGCCAAAGAGCTCTTCCAGCACATCCTCCATGGTAACTATACCTATATTTTTACGCGCCTTATCCTGCACGATAAAGAGGTGCTGATGGTGCGCCTGAAACTTCTCAAGGAGCACATCCGCCTTTGTCTCACCTGAAACATATATGGGCCTCATGGTAAAATCGTCGATAAGAGCGCCGTGATTATCATTGGCTATCTCTTTAAGCAGAACTCTCTGCTGGCATATACCGACTATCTTATCTATACTCTTATCGTATATGACGATCCTGCTGTGTGGCGAATTTATTACCCCCTCTTTAGACTGGCCCAGCGTATGTGATGCCGGCAGGCCATATATCTTATCCTTGGGTGTCATGACCTGTGAGGCGATAATATCATTTAAGCGGAATACGCGATCTATGAGGCGATCCTCGTCGACCTCTATGGTACCGGCATCTCGGCCGAGATCTATGAGCATCCGTATCTCTTCTTCCGTAATCTTGTGCCGTACCGGCTTGCCGGTGAACGGCGCGGAAAAACCTTCCAGCATACCTACAAGGGGTGACAGGATAAGAGTTGTAATCTCGAGCGTCTTTGCGCTCATGAGGGCAATGGGTACCCTGTGATTGACCCCTATCGTCTTCGGGATTATCTCACCCGCTATAATTATGAGAAATGTGATGCATCCTGATACAACCCCCAGCCATACATCTCCGAATATTCCGATCGCCCGCTCGGCAACAAAGATGGACCCTATGATATTTACACCATTATTGATAATTACCACTGCCGCGATGGGCCTTGCGAGGTTCTCTTTGAGCTTAAGCAGTGTTGCGGCTCCGGGCCGCTTTTCTGCGACAAGCAACCGGATGCGGGTCGTCGGTACGCTGAATATAGCCGCCTCAACCATTGAGCATAATCCGGAAGCAAAAAGCACAATAATAATTAAAATTATCAGGCCAACCATCTAAAAACCTTCCCTAGAACCACTTTCTCTTTTTCATCATGATAAGCATACCGACAAATATAGTTACCATAAGCCCCAGCGTCGCGAAATACCCGTATTTCCATGTCAGCTCAGGCATATCTTTAAAATTCATCCCGTATATGCCCGATATAAGCGTAAGCGGCATCATAAGGGTCGCCACAACCGCGAGGGTCTTCATGACCTGGTTCATCTTATTGGATGCCTCGGCCATTCTATTCGACGCTATAGATAGATATAGATCGAGGGCGGACGCCGCCATGTCACGGGAACCTTCTGCCATTGCATATATCCTTACAAGATGGTCATAGATATCCCTGAAATATATCTTATTGTACTTGGAGATATGCACCATATCGGGCTTGGTCAGCATATTCATCGTATCGCGCTGAGGCCCCATGACGCGCCTCAGATATGTGGCGTCCTTTTTGACATCCATTATCTTGGGCAATACGTCTTCATCATGGTTCTCGAGCATCTCATCCTCAAGGCGTTCCATCTTGTCATCCAGTTTTTCGAGAAGCGGCAGGTAGTTATCGACCAGCGCGTCTATGATGGTGTGACAGAGTTTCTGGGGTCCCATGCCGATCGTCTTCTCGGGATTCTTTCTGCAGCGTTCCTTTGTGGAATTTATAGAAAAGACTTCCTGCTTATGTACGGTTACGACGAAGTTCTTCCCTAAGAATAGATCGAGCTCTTCTGTTGATATCTCATTCTTCACGCCGTAATCGATCGCATGCAAGACCATAAAGAGGTAACTGTCGAAGTCGTCTATCTTGGGGCTCTCTACATCGCTTAAACAGTCCTCGATCGCCAATGGGTGAAAATTGAAGACTTTATCCAGAACAAAAATCTCCTCCCCGCTTGGTTTGTCAAGATCGAGCCATACCGATACTTCGCCACTATGCAGCATCTTGCCCAGACCGGAGATATCTGTTGTCTCCTTAAGCTTCTTATCGTTATAGACAAAAAGGGTAACCATGACAGCTCCTTGATTTGCGCTTTATTACCTGTTAATATACCTTATAAGTTAGCCCTTAAAATAGCATAAAATCGATAAAAAAGCAAGCCCTGACTTTTTGCGGCTGCCACTACGGCTCTTGGCAGCTGCCACTAGCCATATAGACCGTTTTTGGTTGTCAAATCACATTTTTTGTGCTATATTGGCAAATACCATGACACAAAAAGATACAACAAAGAGGTGCGGACAAAGAATGGCTGCTGATCTGGTGGCTGATGACGCCGTCAAATTGACTCCCCTTAAACCGCTTGACCTTGGCAAGGTCAAAAACTTCGATGACCTCACACGCCAGATGGCCGATACCGCCTTCGGGGCCCGCGCTGTCGGAGAGGCAACGGACATACTGCACAAGATGGTAATCGACAAGGACTGTTTCGTCGTCCTCACGCTCTCGGGCGCTATGACGGTAGCCAAGATGGGACTTCTTGTCTGTGACATGATAGATAATAATATGGTCAGCGCCGTGGTAAGCACGGGTGCCATAATGGCCCATGGCTTTATTGAGGCGGTCGGGATGAGACATTTTAAGGTCTCCCCTGAAATGGATGACAGGGAGATGTATTATAAAGGCTTTGACCGCGTCTATGATACTCTCGAACTGGAAAAGAACCTCGACAATGTCGATATCATCCTTGAGAATATACTGAAAACCGTCGATGAAGATAAGACCCTCTCGAGCTTCCTCATAAATGAGCTTTTAGGCAAATATCTCTCTGAGCAGACTGAGGGCCGCGGCATCTTAAAGAGTGCCTATAAAAAGAAGGTCCCTGTATTCGTCCCCGCCTTTACCGATTCTGAGCTCGGGTTAAACATGGCCATTCATAACAAGAAGCGCAGGTTAAATAACAAAAAAGAGCTCACCTTCAATCCGCTCTTAGACCTTGACCAATTTACCGAATTGATAAACAGACAGAAGACCTTGGGTATATTTACCGTAGGAGGCGGCGTTCCCCGTAATTGGGCGCAACAGGTAGGCCCATATCTCGATATAACCGAAAAGAGCCTGCCCGGCCAGGGAGGTTTTAAGCGATATAAATACGGCGTCAGGATATGCCCTGAGCCTGTGCATTGGGGCGGGCTGTCGGGGTGTACTTATAGTGAAGGTGTCTCCTGGGGAAAATTCATTCCTCCCAAAGACGGCGGCAGGTGGTCGGAGGTCTATTCTGATGCAACGATTGCCTGGCCCATTATCCTTAAAGCGGCCATGGAAAGAATGGAAAAGTAAAATACTCCTCGCGCCGTTACCTTCCCAAGAAACGTTTTCTCTCAGCTAAAAGAATGATGTGCCTCAGCTCTTCCGCGTCACGCGCGTTAAGCCACTTCTCATCAAAATCCCTTGACTGGGATATTTCTGCTATGGCGGCAAGCGCGCGTAGATGAAAATTCCTCTCATCCTTTGATCCGGCAAGTATAAATACTACGTGGACCTTTGAGTCTGACTCGGGAAATACTATTCCCTCCTTGCAGCGCGCAAGAAGGATCGTAAACTTACTCTTGGTCTCAACGACTATATGCGGGATGGCGAGCCCCGGCCTTATGACGGTGCTCGACTCTTTCTCGCGCTCCATGAGCAACTGAACTATCTTATTCTTACCAACCCCGATACTATTTGCCAGGGAGTCGGCCACCTTTCCGAAGAAGTCCTCCATCCCTACGGAACCTTCAAGATCCAATATCGCGCATTCATTTATGAGGCTATCAAACCTATCCTCGACGATCTCATCCCGCTCAATTATAATGTCCCTCAATTCATCCGGGAGCGTCTTGTTGACTAACTCCCTGGCGGTCAGGCGTTCTATGACATGCATCAAGGCCGCCTGGCGCTTTACCTTGCTTCTGGCATAAACCATATACCAGGTAAATCCACAAATAATAAAAGCCCCTGTTATAAGAAGCGGGGTCTTGCCCATCTTGAAGATAAGAAATATGTAGCCTATAATCCCAGCTATCTGGATCCATGGGTATAGCGGAGAGCGAAACTTTGGCCTATAACTCTGTATCTTGCTCTCCCGCATAACGATAAGCGATAGATTGACAAATATAAAGAGCAGGATCTTCAGTGTAGATGCTGTCTTGACCAGATTTTCCAGGCTCAAAAATAGGATGACTACAATCATAAAGATCGTGGTGAAGATTATCGAAAGGTGAGGTGTTTTGTATTTGACGTTTATCCTCTGAAATATTTTAGGCAGGAGCTTGTCCCGGCTCATCGCCATAGAATCGCGCGAAGCGGTCAATATGCCTGCATTGGCGGTTGAGACGAAAGCCAAAAGGGCTGCGATTGCCAACGCAATACCCCCAAAACTCCCCAGAAAAGAGCTTGCACCGAGAGAGATTGGGGTAAGTGTCTTTGATAGTTGGTCGGAATCGACCAGCCCTATAGTAACGAAGATGACTGCGGCATAAAGGAACATGACGACTATAAAAGCAAGAAACATCCCAAGGGGTATATTTCTTCCCGGGTCTTTTACCTCTTCCGCAACACAACATATCTTCGTTAAGCCGCCAAAAGAGACAAAGACGAGGCCCGCTGTAGCAAAGATCGAACTCATGCCGAAGGGGGCAAATGGAACATATCTATGGGGATCTATAAAGAGAAACCCGCGAACCAGATAAAAGACGAGTATGCCGATAAGGGCAAGGACCAAACCTATCTGAAACCTGCCGGCTTCTTTAACACCAAAGATATTAACAAACATAAAGAAGAGGCAGGACCCGACGGCAATCAGCTTTATCTGGGGTTCTGTAATGGCAGGGTTAATCAGTGTAGCGAATACACCTATTCCGACAAGGGCAAAGGCGGTCTTAAAGCTGAGAGAGAACCAACTGGCAAGTCCGCCTATCGTTCCTACGGGAGCGCCCATACTCCTCTCTATAAAAAAATAGACGCCTCCTGCCTTAGGCATGGCAGTAGCCAATTCCGCCTTGGCAAATAAGGATGGCAAGACGAGTATACCTGCCAAGATATAGGCAAATACTACGGCCGGACCTGCCTTGGCATATGCTAAGGCAGGCAAGACAAAAAGGCCTGAACTTATCATCGCCCCGGAGGCGATACAGAAGACATCGAGCAGCTTCAATTCTCTTTTGAGTTTATATATCATATAGGTTTATTGTTGAATAAATACATTATATCACCCAATAGAATTTATCTCAAGCTTCTTTTGCCTCTCTTATATCAGATTTATGTTGAAAAAAACAACTTATTAGTATATGATATCTTCTGAGATGGCCATAATACTTAAATTCTGCGGTGGTGCCGGCACAGTAACCGGATCATCACACCTCTTATCAACCGCCAAAGCCAGGGTACTCATAGACGCGGGCCTATTCCAGGGCCGCAGGGATGAGTTCTTCGAAGTAAATTCCAAATTCGCCTTCAACCCGTCAGACCTCGACTGCTGCGTAATATCTCACGCCCATATCGACCATAGCGGCAACTTTCCCAATTTAGTAAAGAAGGGTTTCAGGGGCAAGGCTTATATGACACCCTCAACAAGAGACCTATGCCGATTTATGCTGCCCGACAGCGGCCATATCCAGACAGAGGATATAAAGTATGTAAATAAGATAAATAAGAGGCGCGGCCTGCCGCCCCGGTGGCCTATTTATGACAAGAAGGATGCGGCAAGATCCCTAAAACACCTCAGGCCCATCGACTACCACAGAAAAGTTCAGATAGCCCCGGATGTAGATCTTACACTCTTTGAGGCGGGCCACATATTAGGCTCCTCCATCCCGACGATCGACATCCATACAAAGAAAGGCACTACGAGGATCGCCTACGCAGCCGACCTTGGCAGACATGACCTACCCTATCTCAGGGATCCTGAGATTCCCAAAGATGTCAATTATCTTATAATCGAAAGTACCTATGGCGCAAGGACACGCCCTCCCATAGAAAAGGCCGAGGAACAGCTATCAAGGGCGATAACCAGGGCTATGAAGCGTGGGGGCAAAATCATCATACCGTCGTTTGCGCTGGAGAGGACCCAGGAGGTCCTCTATTTTCTCGCCCAGCTCCTAAGGCAAAAACGGATAAAGAATATACCGATATTCGTCGACAGCCCATTGGCTGTAAATATAACGAGAGTATTCCAGGATAACTGGGAATATTTCGATAGGAAGACAAAGGATCTCTTCATAAGGCATCTCGACCCGCTCAGCCACAAAAGTATCACTTACATAAAAAGTGTAAATGAATCTAAGAGGTTGAACGACCGGTCAGGCCCGATGATCATAGTATCAGCCTCGGGCACCTGTGAAAACGGAAGGATCCTCCACCACCTTAAGAATAATATAGAGAACCCATACAACACTATCATCGCCGTAGGATATATGCCAAAAAATACACTGGGCAGGAAGATCGTCGAAAAAAAACCTATGGTGAATATCTTCGGCAGGCCTTACCAGTTGCGGGCAGAGGTCGTCGTCGTAGACGCCTTCAGCGCGCATGCCGACAAAAACGATCTCATTAAATATATTAAAGGCTGCAGGGGGAAATTAAAGAGGGTCTTTTTAGTCCACGGCGAACCGACCCAGACTGAACATTTAAGGAAGAGCCTTAAGTCGTTAAATATACCCGTCTCTGTCCCAAAGAAGAACGAGACGGCATATCTGGCAGCTGTCTGATCAAAGGCTGCCACCCACCTTCTATATCTCTGACTCAAGTTCTGTTATTAATTTATCGGTATCTTTTAAGACTTTCGCGGAAAAGACCTTTGAGATCCTAATCTCATCTCTTATAGATCTTAAGGTGCTAAGGAAGCGCTTCAGGAGGGTCTCTCTTTTTTTCTGTCTGGCCTCTTGGGGCCCGAATTCTTCACGCCGTCTTATGAGTGTGGTCAGGTCCTTCTTTACGTCTTTGGCATCTTTGCCTTTTTCCAGGACACTCTTTCTGATAGACGCGTAATCCGCCTCACCCAGATCCTTCTTCTTACTTGCCAGCCGCAGGAGATCGACAGACTCATAGGTGGGTATTGACGCGGTATCGGAATCTTCTGTGTACTTCTTCTTAAGATATGACGGCTCCTTCTTCTCAAGGAAATAATATGATCTAAGCAGTTTGAGCGCCGTCTGCTTGCGTATGCCTATCTCCTTTGCCGCATAAACCTCAAAGGTACTATATCCCCACTCCTTGTATGACTTGTCATTATAGATCGTATAAAGGATCTGTCCTAAATCTATCCATGACGCCTTGAATGATTTGGCGTTCTGAAGGGCCCTATGCCTCAGGGTAGAGACATCTACCCCCTCCATCATATTCTCTATACTCCTGATCGATTTTGTCTTAATGGTGTCCATAGCCTGTGATGAGCGCTCTTATGCTCTCCCCTATTTTTGAGAATTCCTTTTTCTTAAGCCATTCCTTCTTAAATACGCTGCCCCCGAAAGCAACTGCGGATGCGCCAGAGGAAAAGAATGAAGCTATATTGTCAGGTGTGATACCGCCGCACGCGAGTAATTCAATTTTGTCGAAAGGTCCCTTTATCTCTTTTATATAAGGAGGGCCGAAGACCTTGGCCGGAAAGACCTTTACCATCGTAGCCCCGGCACGCCAGGCATTATATATCTCCTGAGGCGTCAATGCGCCCGGGAAGACCGGTATCTTATTCTTCGCGCAACTCTTAACAATATCATCTATAAGTGTAGGCAATACGATGAATGTCGCACCGGCATCTATGGCCGCCTTCAGATCGTCCATCGTTAAGACGGTTCCGGCGCCTATCATGAGGCGGCCCCCGGCTGCCTTCACCATCGCTTTGATCAACGACGCCGCGTCGGGGGTATTCATGGTGATCTCAACCGTCTTAAGGCCGGATGATACCACCTCTTCTACGAGTGGCGTTATTGTATCGGCTTCAACCCCTCGCAGTATCCCCACTAAAGGGAGTTCTTTGAATTGTCTTAAATCCATATATTTTTTTATTCGAGCCCTGTGTTTAGAAGAGACTCGTAGAATTCGCGGTAATCTTCTTTCTTGCTGCTATTGCGGAGGGCCATGGCCGCGCGCGGGTGTTCATTCATCATGCCCGCTATAGCATAAGGTATGATATATCCCCATTCTATCTTCTTCCTCAAGGGTATAAACTCCTTTGAGATCAGATCGAGTATCGGCCTTATGTCGAACTTGGGATTCTTCAAGAAACCTATCAAAAGCTCAAGAGGGCAATTCCCGGCCGCGCGGCCTATGCCATATACCGTTCCGTCGAGGTAATTGGCGCCGTGTATGATCGCCTCTATAGTATTGCCGAATGCGAGCTGCTGGTGGTTATGCCCGTGAAAACCGACCTCTCTCGTCTTTAATATGTCTTTAAACTTCTTTACCAGCCACTCGACCGGCTCCTGGTATAGCGCGCCAAAGCTATCGACAATATAGACTACATTGACCTTGCTCTCCTCCTCAATCTGATGGATCGCCTCATCGAGCTCCACACCCTGGTCGCGTGAGATCGCCATAATATTGATGGTCGTCTCATACCCCTTATCAGCAAAATTGTTCACCATATGTATGGCCTTATCCATATCCTTAACATATGCGGCGGTCCGTATCATGTCGACAGGGCTCTCGCTCTTTGGTTTTATGTCATCGACATCGACGCGGCCTATATCTACCATGATAGAGATCTTGGTCTGCGACTCTATACCGTCGGTTACGCGCCGGATCTCATCATCATCGCAGAACTTCCACTGGCCAAACTCCTTCGGAGAGAAGAGCTTCTTTGAATTCCTGTACCCTATCTCCATGTAGTCTACATGCGCTTCTGAAATCGCCTTATAAGCCGCGCGAACAAACCGGTGGTCAAAATCGTGGTTGTTGATCAGCCCTCCGTCGCGGATGGTGCAGTCAAGCACCTTGATCTTCTCTCTATACATGCTCCCTCCTCAATTAACCTGTTGACTCTATTCTTTCGGTAATTCTTTGACCAGCCTGATGTTGTCTATATAGACCGGGCCTTCGTACTTTATCCTATCGGCTTCTATCCTTACAGCTATAGTATGGATATCATCCTTATACTCTTGGGATAAAATTACGGGGATCTCCTTCTTTACATATCCGCGGATCTTTCCGTCTATACCGCGTTCCTCGACCATCTCGGTCTTCTTCCAATCTACGTTATCTACCCTAAGGCTTGCTTGCACGGTGACCCATTTACCCGGCATGAGGTTAACGGGCATTACCGGCTCGATCCACAACCAATCATCGCCTACCGTCATAGCAAACCTTCCGCTGATCCCGTTTGGGACATTGTCCGGCAGATATATATCTACGAATAAGAAGTTGTATTCTTCCCAATAAAAGACGTCCTCTACCTCAATGACGGCCGCTCGCCATGCCTCTTTTGGGAAGTCGACATCCAATTTTAGACTCGAGCTCCCTTCTATCGCAGCGTCTGAACTAATCTCTACAGTCTTGCAAACATAGTCTATCTTCTCGCAAGCCCAGTCAGGGATAGCCCATCCCTGGCCATCTTTTTCAAACCCGTAAATAACGTCGTCACAAAAACCTGCGTTCACCGCTATAAAAATTGAGATCACTGATAAGAGAATGGATACTGAAAATAACCTCTTCATACTACACCTCCTTATTACTTAATACTTCTTTTTTTACAACCTACTATCTATCTTGAAAGGGGGCATTTAAATAGCTCCCTCTAATTACCCCTTACATAGCCTCCTCTGGGGGTCTATAGTTATACCAAAAAAGGACCCAAAAAGCAACTTAATTAATTATGCTCTTTGGGTAAAATAAGAGGCGTTCTCCGCTTGTGCTGGAAAACGCCTGGTATGAGTCCGGGGCGAAATGAGGCATTGGGGGCCGGGGTATCGGAACCTTATGGTTCCTTCGGTTACCTCAATCGCCCTAACTTCAATCTTTATAAATGGTTATAGTATCATGTCAAAAAAAATACCGGCTTCCAACTATATATAACAACTGAAATGACGATTTGTGACAAGCTTTTTTAAAAAAAACTGACTTTTTATAACTCTTTACAAGGCGGCCGCCTCTATTATATACCTTTATATACCTTACCCGAGAGAATCGGCCTTCTTTTGCAGCTCTATTATCTTCGTAGAAACAAACTTGTTGAGCTTTTTGCGTACTATAAATCCTTCCAGTCTATTCTCCTTGTCAACGACCGGCAGATATTCGATATCATATCTATTTAATATCTGCTTAACTTCAACTATTGGCACCGTAGCCGAGGTCTTAGCTATAACCGGCTCCATTAAATCGTGGGCCAATATAAGGCCTCCTGTGTCCATTTCCAGGAAGGTCTGTCTTATACCTTCCACGGTTATAATACCTTGCAACCCCTTCTCCTTATTTGTAACCGGGTAATAGAGATTGTCGTTTTCGCTGAATATCCTTAATATATCTGCCAGCTGCATATTTTCATATATAAGCGGGGGGTTCTTATCCATCAGGTCTTCTGCGGTGTTCTGCTCTATTATATCCTCCTCTGTGATATTTAAACCTACCTCACCTGCTTTAGTAACCGCGAACTTGGTAAAAGGAGGCCCCAGGATCTGTGTAACGAATGTAGTAGCGGTTATTATAATAACGAGGGTATTGCCGACATCACCTTCAAAATGGTGCGCGGCCAGGATCGACAGACCGATTGCGACACCGGCCTGGCTGAAGAGTGAGAATGGCAGATACTTTGTGACCGTCGGAGCAGTCCCTGACAGGCGCGCGCCAATATTAGCACCTACCATCTTGCCCGTCATCCCGAAAAAGAGATATATAACAATCAGTAGTAAGACGGGTGGCGTTATGTGCCCAAATCTCAACTTTGCCCCCACGAGAACAAAGAATAATACATATATAGGAGTGGTAAACCCTTCAACTAAGCTAAAGACCTCTCTGCTCTTATGCGACCTGAAATTGACTACTATAGCCCCCAATGTCATGACGGCTAAGAGCATGCTTACATTTGCCGCTATAGATAATCCTGTGACGAGTAATACTGTACCGATAGAGAAAGCCAGCACCCTCTCCTTTTCGCCGTATCTCTTCAGCATATTACTTAAGACCAGTCCTGACAAAATACCTATCAGGATAGCCCCGCCTATTTCATAAAAAGGATGTACAATACTTCTTAATATCCCCTCTCCCCCGTGTCCGATCAAAGCACCCGCTACGCTCGATGCTATAGCAAATAAGAAAAGCGCCAACCCGTCGTCAAGCGCTACTATGCCGAGTATGGTGGAGGTCAGGGGACCCCTTGTCTTATATTCTTTAAGGACGGATGTGGTGCTGGCCGGATCTGTTGCCGAAGCAATGGCCCCCAACAGAAGCGCCAATGCCCATACAAAAGGCTTTGCCCCAAACAAAAAGCTCCCGGTAATACCAACGGAGAGAGTAACCAACAAAAACGGCGCGATCCCTTCACAAAGCAAGATATATATAAATTGTTTTCCGTATTTTGAGAGGACATCTTTTCGCAGCTCGCCTCCGACCATGAACCCTATTAGCCCTAAAGCAAAATAGTTGAATGGCCTAAGCGCTGTAATGATATTATCGTCCACTATCCTAAGGCCCGACTGGCCGATCGCAATACCAATTATTATGTAACCAACCACCTGCGGTATTCTCAATTTTTGGAAAAGACGGCCGCCGGCAGTCCCTCCAAATAGTGCCAGTCCCAAAAGAAGTAATATGTTCAAATGGAAGACCGATATCTTCTCCAGGATCTGTGCTAGATATTCGTACACGATTTACTCCTTAATTATGGTCATATTTAATATATCTTTAGATTATACACCTTTGCCGCTGTTTTGTCTATCTTTAGGCTGGTAGGCAGCACGGACACAAATGGCCTCCACCCATACTGAACAATATACCCGCCGGATTAATTGTTGATAAAAAGGGGTTTTTTATGTATAGTACTACCTATGAGCAAAGCGGCAATACTATTAATTGTGATCGGCCTTGTCGTATATGCAAACGCTCTTCAGTACGGGTTTGTCTGGGACGATGACGGGCTGATAGTCAATAACCCCCACATCCAGAGCTGGCGTTTCCTGCCAAAGCTCTTCACGGAACACCTGATGGTGAGCGCGACTAAAACAGGAAATTTCTATCGCCCCATACAGGCCCTGTCTAATATGATCGACTATTCCATATGGAAGCTCAATCCATTTGGATACCACCTGACAAATATTATTATCCATATCTTAAACGCGTTTCTCATGTATGTACTTGTGAGGCCCTTCTATCGCAATGAGCGGATACCCATTTTGGCCTCCCTCCTCTTTCTGGTACACCCTATCCAAACAGAGGCGGTTACCTATATATCCGGGAGGGCAGATCCACTCAGTTGTCTATTTTTACTTCTCATGGTGCTCTTTTACATAAAAAGCAAAGAGAAGAATCAAAAACTAAAAGATCTATATTACTGGATTTCGTTCATCTTGTATCCGCTGGCCATATTGACAAAGGAGATGGGCGTAGTATTTCCCCTCTTTTTGATCCTGCATGATCTATCTTTTAAAAAGAAGAGAGAACCCTGGATAAATAAGGATTCCCTCCTGCGCTACATCCCGTTTCTACTTACCTTCTTTATTTATCTTGCATTAAGGGTCTTCTTCTTAAAGACTGTCGAAACGCCTCTCCATTCAAATTACGGCAATCTCTATCTCAGACTGCTTCTCATGGCTAAGACATTCTTCTCGTATATACTGATTATACTCTTTCCCGTAAAGCTGCACATGGAGAGATTTATGACACCGCCTGCTTCCATATTTGACCCTGCGACTGCGGGAATGGCGACTTTCTTTTTTGTCCTGATCTTTGCAGCGATTCGCTCCTTCAAGCACTCATCCCGCACCTTCTTCTTCTCGATGTGGTTCTTCATCGCCTTTTTGCCGGTTTCAAATATATTCCCCCTTAACGCCATGATGGCCGAACACTGGATGTATATCCCCTCAATCGGCCTATTCGTCCTGGCTTCATCGCTCCTCTATCGCCTAAGCAAGCGTATCCCTGATAAACTCTTCAAGACCGCAATAGCCGGCCTTATATTATCTCTTTCTCTTTTAACCATAAACCAGAATGTCCTATGGAAAGATTCCGTCACGGCAATGAGCCATTTTCTTAAGGCCTCGCCGGGTTCTGTAAAACTACGCTATAATACCGCAATGATCCTGGCTCGCGCATCACGCTGGGGAGATGCCCTGAAGATGATCGATAAAACACTGGAGATCGACCCGCGTGATCCTCTCTACTACCAGCAAAAGGGTTATCTATTATACAAACTCGACCGGTTTGATGAGGCGATTGTGGCGTATAAAAAAGCCTTCTTTCTTGGCGCCGACCAAGAGGAGATAGACGAGGGCCTCTATTCTATTTATAAGATCAAGGGCGAGGAATACGACGCGGAAATCGAGAAGTGTCAAGCCAATGTTAAGAAAGATCCAAAAAACGCTCTTTCATACATAGGGCTTGGCGATGCCTATAAGAGAAAAGGTTTATATAAGGATGCCGAAGCTGCTTATAAGACCGGCTTGCGCTATAGAAAAGATCTGCTCATATATAATAAACTTGCCACGCTATATGCCGAAATGGATAACCTTAAAGAGGAGCTAAAAATACGAAAAAAAATAGTCAAGCTCGCCCCAGAAGGCCCGGCTGCCCATTTCAATTTAGCCTATACTTTAGAAGAGTCCGGGAGAAGAGATGAAGCAATCGCAGAATACAAAAGAACTTTAGAGTTGGACCCGCAAGATGCGCTTGCCCTTAATAATCTCGGCTTATGCCATTATAAGAATGGCAATTACAAAGAGGCAAAGCGCCTGTGGAAGAAGGCCCTTTCCATAAACCCGCAGATGAGCGAAGCACTCACCAACCTTTCAACCCTGGAATAGGGATATTGTAAAAATACCTCTTAATATTATCAAAAGGTAAACGTATTTTTTTCAGTTGACGCACATACCCTAATATAATATACTAATGTTCCCATAAAGAAGAGGAAGGGAATGATTAAATTACCAAGAGCCAGAATAGCGATACCTTTCAGCACATTAGTTAAGGCTCTAATAAAAATCCCATTTATAAAACTTAAAAGAGGCGACCTCAATGAGCAATTTGAGAGGTCGCTTGCGGCATTTTGGTCTCTGAAATACTGTGCTACCATGCCTAATTGCCGGGTATCCCTATATTATGTCCTCAAATCTTTAAGATTGCAGCAGGGAGATGAGGTATTACTCACACCGCTAACTATACCTGATATCGTAAATGCGATTCGCATGTTGGGTTTAAAGCCGGTCTTTGTCGATTTATCGCTGGATGATCAAAATATAGATATCGAAGATCTCGAGAGGAAGATCTCTTCAAAGAGTAAAGTCCTCTTGCTGACGTATGTATCTGGAATCGTTCCTGATATGGATCTTATCATGGAGAAGGTAAGAAGGCATAACCTAATTCTTCTTGAGGATATCTCGCAGAACTATGGATCGACATATAAAGATAGACTTATCGGGACATTTGGAGTTGCATCCATAGGTTCATTCTCTACCGGCAAGACAATAGCATCTTTGCTGGGTGGTGTTATCCTGACCAATGATAAAAATATTTATGACTATATAGTCGATTCTGCCTCTAGGGAATTAAATAAGCCAAATAAGATAATGCTGATAAGAGTACTTGTAGAGCAGATCAAAATAGCCCTAGCAACGCACCCCATCATCTTCTCTTGTGTTACATATTATGCCTTTCGTCTATTTGCAACGTTAACCCCACAGTCTCACTTCACATTTAAAAAATATTCATCTAAAGTAGTTGAAAAAATCCCATATTATGAAAACTATCCTATTCTTAGAGAAGCCTTTCCCGATGAGGCGATGGTCTGGTTTTCGGATCTGCAGGCTGAAATCGCTATGCAATCATTTAGAAATTTAACCAGATCCATCCGTCTGCGAAGAGATCGATTTGCCATACTATGCAGCAACTTAAATAGGGATATATTGGAATTGATGCCGCGCGCCCTAAAGAATGTAAATCAAAATGTCTATTGGCACGTCCCCCTTTATCTAAAAGAAGATACTTTGGAATTTAAAAAGCGATTTCTCAAAAAAGGGTTTGATATAATTGGGTTTGCGTTGAGGGCCTGTTCCATGGAACCTGTCTTCGAAGAATATTATCAGGAGAATCCAAACACGCTGTTGATAAAAACCAATTCTGTCTTTCTGCCTATACATGAGAGTTTTACTGAAAAAGAGATGGTGAAATTAGCGAAATCCCTTAATGATCACTTCGAAAAAAGGAGGTCACCTGTCATGAAGCGATACAACCTTGATAATAAGACTATTCTAATAACGGGAGCAGCATCTGGACTGGGGCGATGTTTAACCTTGAATTTGGCTGATAGGGCAAAGAAATTCATATTGGTAGATAAGAATGAGGAGATGCTTAATGAGGTAGTTTCTATCCTCAGGGGCAAGGGAAAGGACGTCGATAGCTATATTTTTGACTTTAAATATATAGATATGCTCGGTCAAAAAATCGATGAGATCTACAATAACTATGAACAGATCGATGTCCTCTTTAATGTTGCCGGTATGGAGATAGCCGGTTTTGTCGATGATCTTACGCTCGATTCCATGCGGGAAGCGCACAATGTAAACTGCTTAGCCCCATTTCTTTTCACAAGCAAGATCATACCCAAGATGAAAAAACAGGGGTCCGGCCAGATAGTCAGCATAGCCTCAGATATGGGGAAACGCGGCATACCGGGAAGGGCGCCTTATTGTGCATCGAAATTCTCTCTCGTAGGGTTCTTTGAGTCACTTCGTCTTGAGCTTGAACCTTATAATATCGACGCAGTTACAGTATTCCCCGGGGTTATGAATACAAATTTTTGGAAGAACATAAGATATGAGGGAAGAATTAATGCGGCGGGCTATGACGATAAAAGGCCGAGAAATGAACCTGACGCGGTAGCTAAGCGCCTTATTAAAAAAATGGAAAAAAGAAAACGCGTAATCTCTAAGTTTTCGCCTGTCACGGTCTATCTATTTCTGAACCATACAGTCCCGGCATTTGCAGATTACATAACGAAAAAATCATTAGATTTTAAAAAAGTAAATCTATAATCAGACAGCTAAACTCTCCAGCTTCTCATAGACGCTCTTTTTTAATGAGAGAAAATCACCGGGCTTAAGATCTTCTGTTTCGATGGGTGGGAGTACTGTTAGCTTACCAAATACTTCCCTCTTAAAAAGCCAGCTGCCCTTAGGGATAGCATCCCTGGTGCCGGTTATCGCTATGGGAAGAATGGGTCTCTTCTGTTGTATAGCCAGCTTGAATGCGCCATTCTGGAATTCTCCTATCTTGCCGGTTTTGCTTCGGGTGCCTTCCGGAAAAAATAAGACCGACATATCCTGTCTCAACCAACCTGCCGCGTCCTTATAGACCTTCTTGATACTACCAAAATCACCGCGCATAAGCTTTATATGTTTCGTGAGGGCGAGGCACCAACCGATAAAAGGTACCTTAAAGAGGCTCTCTTTGGCTACCCACTTAAATTTCGCTCGAATCT
>JABMSB010000078.1 GCA_013202205.1 Candidatus Omnitrophota bacterium | reverse complement strand
TACCCGTCTCATTGCCGTCTGCGTCATAGTAGGTGTCTGCTACGGCTGTGTAGTGGGTGGTATTGGGGTCATCGTAATCGTATGTCACGTCACGGGACTCTTCCCCATTTGTATGGTACCAGGCCTGCCTGTAGTCTTCGAGCCTGCCTGTGCTGTTATCGAAGAGGTGCTCTGTGCTGTATGATATGGTGCCTATGTCAACCCCCTCTGTCCTATAATTCTCTGCCAGTCTTCTCGTCTCTATTACGGTGGTGCCATCTGCGGCAAGAACATATTCCCATCTCCTGACACTCGCAGTCTTCTCTTCCCCACCAATGGTGACAGTTACTATGTCAGAGGTCTGCTTAATCGTCCCTCCATAGAGAGTGTATTCCTTAACCCTCTTTCCTATTTCGTTCCCGGCTAAGTCATAATAGATTTCGGTATAGGAGGTATAGTGGGTTGTATTGGGGTCGCCATAAGCATATTCTATGCTGCGGTATCTCTTCCCATACTCGTCGTAATAGATATATGTTAAGCTGGTGCGCCTGCCTGTTTCAGGATCCGTCGTCTCCTGTTGCTCGGTTTGGTTGGCGCGCGAGACATCGAGTACCTGCTTCGGCACACCCATCGCCTTTAGATATCCGAGTAAGACGGGCTTACCGCTCTCATATTCAAATACAGACCCCATCGCACTATCCGCAAGAGAAAGTAGATAGCACAAGGCAAGGCAGATGATCAAGGTCGATATGGTTTTTGTGTATTTTACATATCTTGCCATTTTATACCCCATTATAACAATATCATTAACAACTATATCACATAATAATGATATATTCAATAGGCCGATAAGGCTTTTACGGGTTTAGCCGTTTATCTTAATTGGTTAAAAACAAAGAGGTTATATATTCGCGCTGATAGTATTCTAAATTTGTCAAGGGGTTATGGAAAATTAGGTAGGGGGGTGTTGTGGAAAGGGTATTACGGTACTTCTTCCGGAGTTGCCCACAGGCTATGGGTGTGAGTGGTACTGCCATGTGAATGAGGAGCTGCCGGGTATATGTCAGATCCCCAGAAATCTTCCGGGTGCATGTAGATCCCGGGGTCGGATATCCAGCCACTGGCATTTACATGTACATGGGGATGCTCCGGAAACTCAAAATCCTGTATATCCCGCCATGCTGCAACGCAGTACTCCTGCGCATTCTCAGCATCCTCCCATATCCACTCGCCGCTGGCGGGCTTGGCAGTGGGGATCTTTATGCCGTATTCGAAGTACCTCTCTTCGAGTAGGGGCAGCTCAAGATCACTCAAGGCCCACTCCTTCCCTACTGGCCTGTCAGGATCATATATATCATATTCAAAATAGCCACGCAGGTTATAATAGAGCTCCTGGGAGTCTATAATTGCTCCGAAAAGGAGGGAAGTCTCAGAGGTCATCGCCCTGCGCTTCACCTTCTGATACTGCGGTATCGCCACCACCGCCAAGACACCTATAATCAGGATGACAATAAGCAGTTCTATCAACGTAAAACCACTCTTTTTGTTTATCTTATAAGTTTTCATTATGCACATCCTTTTTGCAGAAACCTTTCTATACAATTGTATATTACCAGAGGGACGATGTCAAGCTATGCATCACTAATTGGGGGGCATATTTTCATTTAGATTGTCATAATCCGCCGCATTTGTTATAATCATTACCCATAGGAGGAGAAATGGTAAAGCGTGTATCTTTGGTCAAAGGTGATAATCGGCATGTAAATGTTAAGCGAGCGCTTGAGCTTATTGGGCCGGATCTTGAGAATATAGCCAACAAGAAATCCATCCTGCTCAAACCCAACCTTACTGCCACGAAGCTGCGTCCTGATGCCAATACCCATGTCGATGCGGTACGGGCAATCCTGGACTTCCTGCGTGAGAGGGTTACGGGTTTTGACCAAAAAGAAGTCGTGATCGCTGAAGGCAGCGGCAGCGCTTATTATGAGGCGACTACGACATGGGAGATCTTTCGTGATTTTGGATATGAAGATCTTGTGCAGAGCTATCCCAATGTGAAGCTTGAGGCCGTAGAAGACTATAAGAGCTTCTCCCCTATCCCAATAAATTCCTTTGCTGGACCTGAGAATATGATGCTGGCAGACCGTATCAAGGATTTCGATTACAAGATATCGATCAACCTGCCTAAAGTACACAACTATGCCATGGTGACATTTGGGATAAAGAATATGATGGGGATGATAAGGCAGGAAGATAAATCGATGGTACACGGCCTTAAGACACCAAGTGCCCCTAATGTTCCCAATATCTTTAATATCGTTCCGACAAAACTTATATCATGGATGAGACGGAGGACACCCGGGCTGGTAAATGCCCTCTTTAAACATTCCGCCACATACATGAAGGCCGTTAAAGTAATACATTATAACGTCACGGAGATGGCAAAACTTGCATGGCCAGACCTGGTAGTTTTAGATGGATTATACGGCATGGATGGGAATGGACCTGTTGATGGCTATCCTGTTAAGCTGGGAGCGGCAATAGCATCTACAGATCCACTGAAAGCGGATGGCCTTGCAGCACGCTTGATAGGACTGCAACCTGAGGATGTAGGATATCTATATTACCTATCAGAAGCTGGCATGGGTGACTACTCACTCGATGGCTTAGTCGGTGAAGAACTATCCCCTCTTATCAAGAAGTTCAAGATGCATCCCACCTTCCCTATTCAAAAAGAGTGGCAGTAATCTTATCTGGCAGAATATTTCTTGGCAAGGCTGAATACGAAGAGCCCTATCATAAAGGCACCCAGGAACCCTTCTGAGGCAGCTAAGAGACGTGGTAAGGCAGCCGGTAAGGGTATTATATCCCCATATCCGACCGTTGTGAAGGTAACTATGCTGAAATAGATATTATCCCATAGTTTTAAGGATACGTTAGATAGGGCTTGTGTAGCGTTTAGGAGTGTGTATAAGAAAGAATAGAGCAGAACTATAACAGTTGATGAGAGTATAACACGGTTCGGTTTCTCCCCCCATCCACACAAAAGTCCCATCAAGGCACACGCTAAGTATCGCAGGTACTCCTTATTCTTGCGAAGCAGGCCCTTCTCCATCGTCTTTTCGCGGAATGATGCCCAGCTGACATCATCATAACGGCCTTTTGAGAGAAAGTGCTGCTTCAGAAGCCTGTAGCCACCTGCTGCGCCCCGGTATCCCTTCTCATCTATGCCACAGGTGGTCTTTCTCCCCTTTTGCTCGAGGAAATTCTCGCGGGTCAAGGACTTGGCACCGCTTAACTCTGCATTCCAGATTTGGGCGCCACATAGCTTAGCTCCCCAAAAATCTGCCCCCGAAAGGTTTGCCTCGCTTAATTTGGCATCCCTGAGATTGGCATGCCACAATCGCGCGCCGGAGAGATTCGCGCGATTCAGGTCTGCACCCTCCAAGTTGGCACCCGTGAGATCCTTACCTACGAGGTTGGCACCAAGGAGGTTTGCACCCTTAAGGTCGGCATCGAACAAGTCTGACTCTGTGTCGATCACCTTGTTATCATTATTTTTTCTTTTTATCTCGCTCATCTTCTATCATCTCTTTCACTTTTATGATTTTATCTTTTACCTTGTAAAATGCCTTGCATACCTCAGGATCGAACTGTTTACCCTTCTCAGCCATTATCGTCTCTATGGCCTTCTTATCCTTCATGCGTGAGCGGTATGGCCGGTCACTGGTCATGGCATCAAAGGCATCGGTAAGCGCTACGATACGCGCTAAGACCGGTATCTTGTCGCCCTGCAACCCTAAGGGGTATCCTCCACCGTCAAATCTTTCCTGATGATGCAAGACTATATCCTTCGCCTTCTCTAAGAATTCTACACCTGCTATTATTTCCAGTCCAAGCTTGGGGTGTTCCTTTATTTTGGTATATTCTGAGCCCGATAGCTTGGCAGGTTTATCTATGATACCCATGTCTATCCCGATCTTACCTATGTCGTGCAGGATACATCCGTACTTCAGCTTCTCGATATCATCCTTTGGCACACCCATCGCCTCTGCGATCAATGCCGAATACTGGGAGACGCGCTCGATATGCCCCTTTGTATATGGGTCTCTTATCTCTATTGCCTTCGAAAGGGCTATGATAGAGTCGAGGTGGGACTTCTTCTCCCTGAGCCAGGTCTCCTTCAGTTCCGCAATGTGCTTTTTGAGGGAGGACCTCATCTGCTCAAATGTCTTAGCCAGGTATTCTACCTCATCGCCCGAACTTATCTTGACGGGATAATTATAATCCCCCTTCTCAAGGCGATGGGCTACTTCATCGAGCTTCATGATAGAGGACGTTATCGTCTTAACTAAAGGTATGCTGACCAAGAGACTTATTATCAAGACTAACAGGCAGAGACTCATAATCATAAAAAGCCTGTTTCTGAGCTGTGCGACTATAAAATCTGCGTGATGGTCCACTTCTAATATAGCAACTACTTTGCCGCTGCTATTTTTGATAGGGGCATATGCTGACATCCACCTACCGTTTTTGTCTTCATATATACCTGTAGAACTACTACCGTCACCCGCTAAAGCACGCAGCATCTCCCTGCGTAATGGGTATTTGCCGCCAAGGAGTGACCCATAATCGGTAGATATGATGAATTCGGCCTCCCTGCCTGATCTGCGGAGGGTATATAAGGGTGAGGTGATCTGATTTGAATCCTTGACACGGCGCAGGATAGACTGTATCTGCAAATAGTCCCTATCCTTCATCGAAGCTATGCGTTCATGGCTATCTCCATCGATCATGACCGCGGCTGTAATAGCAATATGTTCCAGTGATTTCGACAACCCTTCCTGGAGGTTCTTCTTTAAGGTAAAGTAGCTGAGTGAGCCGATGGAGAAGATGGAGATCAATACTGCGATAGCTATGAGCAGGAATATCTTACTGGCGAGATTTAGCTTAATCCTCTGGTTCTCCATAAGGCCCTTCGGGTTAAAATCTATTTTCAGCGCCTTGCTTCCTTTGGCACTTCCAGGCCGACCCTATCGGCTATTTCGTAGAATTCTTCCGATGTTATATCTTTGAGCTTTTTGCGCCGCCTCTTTAGTTGTTCATTAAATTTTGCTGTCTTCTCCTGCATGGTCTCGTGCGTTCTCTTTGATCCCCCAAAGATATAGAAGTTCTCCCCCTTCGTTATCCTGGTATGCCCATCTTTTCCGTCAAAACCCACCCCAAGGAGAACTGATCTCTTCTTAAGTTTACTTGTCTGTCTCTTTCCGGACATCCGGTTTCCTCACGATTCCTCTTTTGGCGGCAATATCTCCTGCCACTTGCCATCCTCCCACTTAAAATAGGCGCTCCCTTCCTTCTTTGTCTCGCTCTTTTCTTTAGAACGCCTTGCAAGAGTCGACATCTTCTGAAGAACTATATCTGCAAGGTATTTTGTCGTAAGCGGTTTGGCTACGTAATCATCTGCCCCAAGGCGGCGTGCTTCTGATATCCACTTCTCATCATCGTATCCTGTGACCATTATAACCTTTACCTCGTTATCAGACTCTTTTATCTGCTTCAATACCTCTGTCCCGTTCATGTCGTCCATCTTGATGTCCAGGAGCACTATCGCAGGGTGTTCATAATTAAAGAGCGTCAAGGCCTCGCCACCGCTCTGGGCCGTGAAGACCTTATAATTATTTTGCTCCAGGAAATCTTTCGCAAATTCACAAACATCCTTCTCATCATCAACAACCAACACCTTTGTCTTAGCCATAATAACCTCCTCGTTATAAGAATATATACTTTATATTAGGATACAGGATAGCGGCATATCTTGTCAAGATATCTTAATCCCCTTCTCCTTTAAAGGGCACATATCACATAGCGGCTTCTTTTTGCAAAATCTCTTGCCGGTCTCGACAATCAGGGCATGATATTCATTAAATAGTTTGGGTCTTCTGGGAAGGTTTTTCATAAAAAAAGCCTGTAAATCCCCATATGATATGTCTGGGCCTACAAGCCTGTGGCGCGAGAAGATCCGCCTTGTGTAAGTATCAACCACAAATATCGGTTTACCGGCAGCATAGAGCATTATGCTATCTGCCGTCTCAGGGCCTATGCCCTTTACGCCGAGCAACTCTTCTCTTAAGCTTAGCGTCTCCTTTTTAAATAGGCCCTTAAGGCTTCCATCATATTTCTCCATAACCAGGTGTAAAAACTCCTTCAGGCGCCTCGTCTTAACATTGTAATATCCTGCCGGCTTGATAAGTGAAGCCAGGCGGCTCGGCCTTAAGCTATAGAGCTTCTTGGGCGTAAGGACCCTATCCTTCTTTAAATTCGCAATGGCTCGCTCTACATTTGTCCAGGCCGTATTTTGCGTAAGTATGGCACCTACCACAACCTCAAATGGCGTATCGGCAGGCCACCAGTGGCGAGGGCCAAAATGTGCCCATAGGCGTTTATATATCGAGATAAGCTGAGTAGCTGATTTGCCCATAAGTTCTATTTTGCTTAAATTTCGCTCCGGCACTGGATACCGGAGCTATCGGGTGGGTAATATGCTCTTAAAAAATTAAGAGATCTTTAGTATGGAACTCCGCTCTCCGGAGGGTTCATCTTCTATCTCATCGCCCCGGGGATCGTGGTGCCAGATGCCGTCGACAAAGAACTTATATCTATACTCCCCCGGGCTTAAATCTATCTTCTTCTCCCACCACCCGCCTCCGACATTCATGGCGCGGGTCTCGTCATTCACCTGCCAGCCATTGAAGTCACCTACGATATGCACATTGGCTGCGTTTGGCGCATAGAGTTTGAGTATCTTTGCTATTGCTAATGCTGCGCTGGCAATCTGGTCCTCAACCTGCTCAGGCTCCGGACTCTCAAGCTCCGGCTGTGGAGGTGCCGGAGAAGGCTGCTCTTCCTTTTTGCGAATCTCACCATAAAGTCCCTCAAGCCCGATCCTGTCAGACTCAGCGATAACCTCATCTGCTAGAGCGAGATAGTCTACGGCACCATTTGAATTTGATTTGTGCTCAAGCACGGGTATACCCTCATCCGCAGCCTCCTTCAAGGCGATGTTAATCCGAATAATCACTGAGGAGAGGTTGTTCTTGAAATATCCTTTGATATCCTCAAGCATCCTTCTGGTAAAATTGGAACGCTTATCATAAATCGTGACCAACCCTTTTATCTTGGGCAGGTGATGTATCTTCAGCTGGATCAATTCCAGCATGTTTATAATCTTATTGACACCTACAAGGGAGAAGAAACTCACCTCAACGGGTATGATAACCATATGTGAAGCGCGAAGCGCATTGAATGTCAAAAAACCGAGGCTGGGAGGACAATCGATCACTACATAATCATACTGCGCTGCTATCGTGTTGAGCGTCAGGTACAAACGTGATACCGCATCGATCTTATCAAAAAGTTCCTGTTCAGCCGTGCTCAACAATATGTGGGACGGGACGAGGCGGAGATTGTCCCTTACCTTTATTATAACTTCTTCGATCGACTTACGCCTCTCAGGGATATCTGTAATAACATTATAGATCGACCCTTCAATTTTGGCAGATGAGATGTCCCTTCCCAACCCAAATGATGCGTGGGCTTGGGGATCGAGGTCTATGAGGAGCGTGGAACAACCTCTGTGCGCTAAAGATGCAGCGAGGTTTATGGATGTGGTCGTCTTGCCGCAACCACCTTTTTGATTGGCTACTGCCACTACTCTCATAAGATATCCCTTCCCTCTGCTACCTCTATGTCTTTTATGTATAAGGTAGTCCCCATCTTATTTTGTGTGGTAATAGATCCGAATTCAAATCTTGCCTGAGAGATGTGGGTTAAATCGATGGTGCCCTTTATCTGCGACGGCGATATACGTATCTTTTGCCAGCCGGAGAGGAGCCTCCCTCCTGAAGGGCGTATAGCAAGGGAGTTCTTCCCGTATACATCTCTTAAAAATATGTGCAGCCCTTCCTGGCCCTCTTTGCCCCTTACGACAAATGATATAAATCCGGAGGAAAGATCTGTGGGCTTGCTCATGTCTAAACACGCACTCGCCCATCCTGAACTGCCGCCGTTGACCAGGGTCAGTGTGCCGTCTGCCCATTTACAGACACCTTCTGCGGCGCCAAAATAGGAGAACCTTCCCAGCGGTTGATCCTGGAAAGGATTAAAATACATGTTGGGATCGAAATTTTCTCGTGCAGACGGTGAGGGACTATCTATGGGTGGTACTGTCTTGCTAACAGTTTGGGAATCGTAGTATTCGGCGGTCGGTGCAACCTTTATACGGACATCGACTCGATTGAGGGATAGAAAAACTAAAGCTACTGCCAGGATGATTGTGGTTAATGTTGCAAAAAAGAGGAGAAAGTTCCTCGTTTTGGTCGATCTGGTTTGGAGAGTCTTTGTGGCTAACTCGGATGACGGCATATAGGTGTTCGCCAAAAGTTCTCCAACTGTCTGACCATTCGCCTGAGGTCCATTCGATCTATGATAGGACCTTTTCAGATCTTTATCATTGGTCTCCAGTAGGGTCACCTATAATCTACTCCTTATATTACCATTAAATTTTAACATTATTTAGTAATATAAGCAAGAAAATTATTCTATTTCTTTATATTTTCTGCCTCCATGATAAATGTTGGGTCTATGGTCTTGCCTTTTCTTCTGATTTCAAAGTGCATATGGGCTTTCATTGATTTATAATTAGCATTCCCTGTCTTGCCTACCTCTCCTATCACGTCACCCTGCCTGACAAATCCCAGCGGCGGAAGTAAAACCCTCGAAAGGTGCCCGTACAGCGACTTGGTTTCATCCCAATGGGTTATAATAATGTAATTACCAAACCCGTCCTCATCTATAAGGGCCCTTGCCCTCCCCCCTCTTATGGCTATAACCGGTGTATCCAGATCAGCCAGAATATCGACCCCTGCATGTCTTTTGCCGCCCGCTCTGCGTGCAGCATAATGTCCATCACCAAACCTATCATTACGCAATTGCATTTCACCCTCTAAGGCAAGCGGGCGGACATATTCAACCTTGTCACAGTAATAGAGACGGGTTATGGATATAATAAGGCAGGGAATAACTACTGCGGCGAGTAGAAGGCGTATCTTTTTTGTGGATATCTTATAAATTGGTTCCACTGCGGTGGGTTACATTCTTCTCTATAAAGGAGATGATATCTTCTTGCGCTTCTTTACCGATATCTGTAAATTGTATGCCCATACCCGGGTAGGCATGCGGCTGCAGCTCCTTGTCTGCCAACCATGACACCAAGCCGCCTGCATCTATGGCGTCGCTTTCTGGTGAAAGTTTTAGTTTCATCTTTAGTTTGCTGCCGACCGGTAAGGTGTGGCGGCCATGGACAAATAACCCTTCCCCGCTCATATTTAAGACACGTTGCTTATAGGATTTTGTCTTTCTGCTTACCGCTAATGAGTATTCAACGACTACATGTATATCGAGCCTCTTGAAACGACGGCGCAGGAGTTTCTTATCTACCGTTGATGAGCGGCCACGAAAACTGACTATGGCAGATCCCTCATCCTCATATATATCAAAAACCCTATCCAGCTGCACTACATGAAAGAGAT
Organism: Candidatus Omnitrophota bacterium; assembly: GCA_013202205.1. GTDB lineage: Bacteria > Omnitrophota > Gorgyraeia > JABMSB01 > JABMSB01 > JABMSB01. Next base: position 34,938 of record JABMSB010000078.1, on the reverse strand, counting down.
CGACTGTGCTCTTTGAGACGTTCACAAATTTCATCATCCCTTTGTGATTTGAGACGTTCTTATACGCTACGGCCAATACCGAAAGGCCGCTGTAATCGACCGACTCAACCTGTGCGAAGTTACACAACAGCTTCATCCTGTTTTGCTTTAAGAGCCATCCGACGGTCTCAATGAGTTCGGCGGAATTTATATCTACCTTTCCTTCTATATCCAGAATTGTAATCCCTGCCTGCTCTCTAACTTTTATATTCATATTAGTAGCTATATTCTACTTCAACCTTTCAGATATTAGACGACTCACCATCTTATTGTCCGCACGACCGGCAACCTTTTCTATAGCGGCCTTCATAACCTTGCCCATATCCTTTTTGGATTCTGCGCCGGTCTCCTTTATCGCTTCCCCGATTATCTTTTTAAGCTCCTCCTCTGACAATTGTTTTGGCAAATAAGATTCCAGTATCTTCATTTCTGCCTCTTCCTTAGACGCCAGGTCTTCCCTCTTGCCCTCTTTGAATTTTTCTATAGAATCTTTGCGCTGCTTCACCTGCTTGTTTATTATGCGTATCACATCGATGTCTTCGAGCTTGTCGATCTTCTTCTCTATCAGGACATTCTTTATGGAGGCCTTCAGCATCCTCAGGGTCGATACCTTTACCGCGTCCTTGGCCTTTAGCGCATCATTTATATCCTTGTATATCTTTTCCATTAACATAAGAGCGACCTCATGATCTTTATGTATTCTTTGCCTTTTTAAACCCATCCGTTATAACCTTACGCAAGACCCTTCCCATCCCGGGCACCTTTGCGGCCCCAAGGACAAGTAGTATGATAGAGAATATTACCAATGGCTCCTGTACGCCCAATCCAAACATGTCTCTCTATCCTTAGCGCAAGTCTTGGATACTTATTTATCATCGAATCCGACGAGATAATCCCCATCAAAATAGAGATGCTTCGTCTTAGACAAATAACCCCTGTCTATGGGGAGGCCTGAATACCTGCCGCGATATACCCAATCTTCTCGACCTGAAGAGTCGTCTTTGAGGTCAGGCTCGCCCCATTGAGAGACGATCTCGGCCTTCGTCATACCCACACGTAACGGGATTTCACCCAGCGGTTTTTGTAAAATCTTGGCCGGGTTTGGGGGTTCTATTTCAGCGCAACCTGAAACCATAAACACCATTATTACCGCAAGAACCAGATAGCTCAGTCTCATCGCATCACCTTATTGTGATTGTTTATATATAGTATCACACAGGTACTTGAGGAGAGTATTCTTATTGTCCTCCTCTATCTTTATAAATTCGATACCTACTTCCTGGGGTGCGCCGTCCTCCAGCCCGGCCTTACGCACCCATGCCACCTTTCCTTTGACATGGACTGGGTTGGGTGTGTCGGGAAGCTCCAGCTTCATCTCAAGGGCTTTATTCTCATCCAACTTCTGTTTCGTCTGAAAACGTGTCCCGAGCGCCGATATGTCCTTAGCGGTTTCACTACGGATAATCTGCTCCCCCTCAACTACAAAAGACATCTTAAGCGGGACTTCTAACCTTATAAAACGCCGTCTCTCTTGTCCATTTGGTGCCATAGCACGCCTCCTTTTCCTATGGCTATTTATATTATAACCATTACTAACTAAGTTAATTGTAACATGGAACACAGGACTAGTCAAGAAATGCGTTGCCCCATGAGCGGACAAACTCATCTTTTGGCATCCAACCGTAGTCTATTATCTATCAGCCCACAACCCCCGCTTATTCTTCCTGGCCTCTCTTTGGAGCGATAGAAAGAGCTTATTATACTTTACATTAGGAGGGAATGTATAAACCTTGGCATATCCTTCCCTTACCAGCTCTGCATTAACAAAAGTGTCTCCTGCCCGGACATACGCAAGAATCCTGTCATACTTATCGTGCTTCTCGACATCGAATTCGAGCGCGATAGGCTTCCCCTCAACAAGCTGCCTATTAAATTCCATAGCTTCACGCCCCATATATTCAACATCCTTTTTGGGGTGCTTGGTTTCAGGCGTATCTATCCCAATGTATCTAACACGCCAACCGTTTGTGAGTAATATGGTATCCCCGTCTATAACCCTCTCAACCCTGTAAACCTTATCCCATTTGCACAGAAAGAGCGAAAGAAATGCTATAGCTGCCAAGATAACAAGGGAGATCAAAAAAGATTTAAATGGACTGCCCTTCTTCATTGTGCATCCTTCTATTTAAACCCTGTCCCTATCGATATAGCGAACTCGGGTATACGACTTCGAATACTGCCGGACAAAAAAATCGAGAAAGCCACACATCGATTTTTGTGTGGCCTTCTCGATTATTTACATATCTATATAAAATTGTGTCTCTTAATCCTGGATTATCGTTGGGTCGATCGCAGGCTGGTCATAAGTACCTGCTGGGAAGGTGACCGTATCCACCAAACCAGACGTGGTTCTGCCAAAAGCATTGGCTACACCCTTAAGAGTTCCAAAGAGTATACCCTTTAAGATATTGGTCTCTTTCGTTGTGTTGACTATGCTCTTGGGAAGTTCAGTCCATCCCCATACGAGATTCTTTGCTCCCCTCTCTAATTTCTGTGAAGGCCCGTCTAATGTTTTGGCAAATACCAAACCATTGGCCATCACAGTCAATGCGATAAATAAGAGAAGTCCTGTTACTACAGCTTTCTTCATCAACATCACCCCCTTTTATGATTTGCTTAATGTGACCTACTTATAACACAAATAATAATAAATGTCAATATATTTTGGTATTTCCCTAAAGATTCCTCAGCTGCTTGTAGTATAATCTACGGACCTCGTTAAAAAATTCGATATATTGCCGGGACTGGTAATCCGGATAAGTCCATGGCCATGGATGGAAAGACTTATCCTGATAGCGCAATGTCGCTTCAGCATAGATGCCCTTGTCAAGATAAGCCCTATGCACATAATCCTTGGTGCTAAAGAGGACCAGTTTGCCCAATGTTATAAACCCAGGATCTATATTTATCCTTCTGGCGCCCTTTCTGGCAAGGCGGATCTCCAGGCGATTGCTGAACAACTTGATCCTTGGGCCCCTTGACGGGTCTTGCAATACCTCAAAACTGAGGAACTTACGGAGTAACCCATCCCCCATCTCCTCGTTATAGTACGAGGTACGATCAAAAGGAATTATTGCGCTCTCATAGTCTACACGCCCAAAGCGTTTCACTAAAATTTTTGCCGCCTTCTCAAAGAACACTTCTCTCTGGCTTATCAGGCCAACTATCAACTTAACTTTATCGGGCTTGAGTTTTATCCCCATAATAAAAAGGCTCTACCCTTAGAGGCTCTTCACTTCCACGGCTTCTCTATCCAGAAGATGTGCCACATTGTCTATTTCAGCTATCGCGCTTTTGATCGCAGTCTTAAAATGTGTCGCATCAGCATGTTTTTCTTCGAGGTCAACGAGCCGCGCAGCCATCTCCTTGAGTTGGAGATACATATTCTTTAGCTCCTTCGCCTCCTTCATCCCTTTTGCCCTCTTGTGCATAAAAGCGGATATGCGCTTCTTATCGTTCTTCTCCACATGGCTTATCTCAAGACCAACTCCGGGATAACGGCTGGGGTGCTTTTTCTTGGAGGCTATCCAGGCAACACGCCCTTTTATTTTAGCCGGGGACTCGTTCGGCGACAAAAATATCGATATCTCTACTCTTTGCCCCACCTTGTATCTCTTGTCGGTCTTCATAAAAAGACCGCCCCTGCTTAAGTCGTATGTCTTTACAAAATAACCTTGGACACCTTCCTCCCTGCCAACCCGCCCTTTTGTCCCTGTAGTATCTACTTTGACCGCTATGCGTCTTGCGTGCCTCCGCTCATTTCCCATTTTCGCTCTCTCCTCTTTCTGTAAGATGAGATATGAACCCTTCCAGTACCGCCTTATCAGCCTTTCCCATCTGGACAAATTTCACCCCGGTCTCGAATTCTCTATTCTTAGACCTGTCTTCCTGGGGCAATGGCTTTGACCATACTACTTCGGTCGTACAAGTAAACGGGTGCTTCTTAGTCGGTATATCTACCTCCAAATGCAAAGTTGCGCCCGGCAGAAGTTTCTCCATAACTACCACATTAAGCCCACCTAGTGAAATATTTTTGGTCATAACCTTGTGTCGGTTATCTGACCTCTCATTTGAATGATAATGGACCGGTAGCGGTACATCGAAACGCACATGCTCTCTCTTTTCAGGACCCCAGTACTCCCTTGCCTCACCCGAGGGCTCACGCGTCCTCTTCGTCTTATTTTCCGTAACGAACAAAGTTGCCAATATGCTTATGAGGACAACTATTAACAGCAGTTCAAAGATTAAGATCATATGGTTCTCCCCTCAATATATACCATTATTTCTCACCCACTAAATAGAGCGCAAGGTTTCGTTTTCTTGTCCGCGTGTCAAAATCACAGAAGACCAACTGCTGCCATGTTCCCAATATCAACCCTTTGTCAATAAAAGGTACGCTGATAGATGGCCCAACCAGTGAGGCCCGGATATGCGAATGGCCATTTCCGTCCCCCCAAGCCGTGTCGTGAGCATAGCGGCCATCAGATGGCGCCAGCCTTTCGAGGGCATCTTTTAAATCCTGAACAAGGCCCGGCTCATACTCTATAGTAGTCAAACCGCCTGTTGCCCCAGGCACAAATATGGTTGCGACGCCTTTGCGCAATCCCGACTTGACAACTTCTGACTGGACCTCATTTGTTATATCTATGATATCCGTATTCCCGCGTGTGGAAATAGAGATCTTTGCACTTACGACCATTTCTGCCCTTTTCCCTCAAGTTTCGTTACCATAAGGGGGTATCTTATCTTCAAATCTCCATTAAGCAGCACTTCTATCGAATACTCACCCGGGGAAACGAATCGAAGATTCCTGAACTGCGCGACGACTTTATGCTTGGACTTTAGGTTATTCAGCGTAAAGTTTACATCTTTATCTTCGACCAGTACATTGCCGTCTGCTTTAAGAATGCGTGTCTTTTGGGCAAAATCGCCCATTCCTCCTATCCAGCAATTAATTATGCATAATGAGGGGTGTGCTGCCGGAAAACGCGCCGATGCAATGCCTTCGAACAAACCTATGAGTATAAGTTTGCCATTATGCTCCCTCCTTATATCATCACACATGACTGAATAGAGCAGTCCTGGTTTTATCTTGGCTGCGTCAGCCATTATGAGGCCCCCTTACCAATATCCGATTTTTGATTTAGATTGCTAAAAACACGTACGCGATTCCTTCCGGAATCCTTTGCGCTGTATAATGCTATATCAGCGGATGAGATCAGGTCCTTGTGGGTATTTATATTCTGTGTCGGCAACGCAGCCACACCCAGGCTAATCGTTACCTTCACCAACTTATTACCAAGGGAGAATTGGTGCTCTTCTATAGTACCTCTCAGCTTTTCAGCATAAACCCCAGCTCCCTCTTCAGTCGTCAATGGGAGTATGGCGCAAAACTCCTCACCACCGTATCTGGCTACTATATCTATGGTCCTGGACGAATCCTTCAAGATAGATGCTACACCTTTTAAGACTATATTCCCAGACTCATGCCCGTACGTATCATTGAATTTCTTGAAATGGTCTATATCACATATGATAAGCGCGAGAGGCACGTTGTGACGTTTGGCCCGTTCGAATTCGTCGCGCAATCGCTCTTCAAAATGGCGATATACCGCCAACCCCGTCAGGCCGTCTGTACTGGCTTCTCTTCTTAAAACCATAGACTCTATGACCAAGGATGCATACTTGTAAAAACTGGTCACTATATAAACAGCAACGGGTAAATATAATAACCCGAAGAAATCCCACCATAGGTTTTTCGTAAATAGGACCTGGCTTAATTGTCCTATGGCAAGAAATTCGCATAATATCAATAAGAATCCCTTAGATGCCGATAGCTTATAAACGACGGTCGCTGTTAAAATAGAGACCAGCAATAGGAGCGCAAAATTGACCCACCCCCCTACCTCTCTGATTGAATCTTCGCGCAACATGGCCAATAAATTGTTGGCCAAAATACCCACGCCCGGCATTACCCCGAATGGTGTGTGGTATGTATCGTGTATCGATTCGCTGGTGGCGCCTATCAAGACTATCTTGCCTGCGATCTTATGTTGCGGCACCTTGCCCATCAACACCTGCCACATCGGTATGACGCGCAATTCATCGAAGTGTGTCGTGTAGTTTAGGAGGATCTTGTCGTGTCCATACGTCGGTACGATTACCTTATCAGGATATTGCGTGCCTATAATAACTCTCTGGCCATCATAAGTAATGTCATCTTGTGGTATCCGGTGATAAGCAGCAATGACCCTGGCTTCAAGAGAATAATCTATAAGTCGGCCGTTAGGTAAGACTGATAGGGGCTGGGCACGCCTGATGCTGAAATCCCTATCCCTGGGTTTATTAACAAAACCTGTGCCAAGCGCAGGATACCTAAAAAGATCTATCGGTACTATATACTGGCCTTCCACGCTAAAATATGATGCCAATAAGACATTACCGGCTTCGGCAAGCGCTGAAGCCAATCGTTCATCACCTGCGGGATTTTCAGATTCATTAATGAAGAAGAAATCTAGGCATATTACCTGTGCCCCGGATGCATTGAGCCTATTTATGAGCTCTGCGAATACCCCGCGATCGATCGGCCACCTTACCGACAGTTTCTTAAGCGATGCATCGTCTACGGATATGATGACGATATCGTCATGCTCAGGCGGAGGCCCGAATAGGTCATGTTTTACGTTATAGAAGAGATCTATGGTCTTAAGGCGCGCAATGTCCAGTCCGCCGAGAGGTGTTATAATAAGCGAATAGAGGAGGACTATCACTACGGCAATGAGTATACAGGTTGTGTATCCGTGTTTACTGAAAAATTTGAGCATCTTCTTTTACGCCTCAATAATCGGCTACAATACGATCGACATATTTTGAGAGAAGTCTCTCATCAGTTTTTGAGATATTTTCAAAAAGGAGCGCTGCGGGACAGCTCTCATCGGCATGGGGTGGCTCCTGCCTGATTACTGTGCCGGTACAAACGACCTTCTTCCTTGGGGCATCCGCACCCGCTTTCGTTGGCACAAGTAGAGTAACTTCCACCTTGCACATATCGGGCAACTTACCCTTAATCATGCAATAAGCCCCTTTGGGGCTTATATTCTTCGTCTCTGTTACTATGTACGAGCCTTCTGATGAAATCTTAAGTGGTAACTTCTCTGCAACACGGGGATACCTACGCCGTTCCTGGCCCTTCTGTGCCATCTTATTCCTCCGATCTATCCTGGCGGCCACGCCATCTTGCGGCCACCCAAAAGATGAATATGCATGTGGTATATCTCCTGCCCACCATCCTCCCTACAATTTATCACTAAGCGGTACCCTTTTTCAAGTATATTCTTATCAGTTGCTATTCTTTTTGAAACCTCAAAGATGTCAACGAGATCTCGGGAATTATCCGTATCCATATCAGCTATCGTTTCTATATGGGTCCTTGGTATAATGATGATGTGGACCGGCGCTTGTGGTTTTATATCCTCGAAGGCTATAACCTGCTCATCTTTATATACAACCTTAGCGGGTATTTCGCCACTGGCTATCTTGCAGAATAGACACTCCTTCACGCGATATCCTCTCCCTCTTTTTTAATATACTCTTCTTCCGTAAGAACCTTTATACCTTCTTTCATAAGTAATTCGGCAAAAAGACCATTACCATTCCGCAATCTTCCGCTAAAAGTTCCGTCATATATATTTCCCTTACCGCATGATGGGCTGCGTGCTTTCAGTATGGCCAGATCGACCTTCTCCCGGAGCGCCTTCTCTTTTGCGTGCAGTGCACCCCGTATAAAGTTGTCAGTTACATCTCTCCCGGTTCGGGTAATAACCTTGGCATTGCCAGCTAATACATCTTTGCCACTCGCATCGGCTATCTGTGCCTCTTCCCGTGGCACAGGAAGGCCTCCCAGGACTTCCGGGCATATCGCTATGGCCCTCTTTGAGTCTACCAAAGTTTTAAGTTCAGGGATAGCGCGGTTCCCGCCCTTATAATAGCAATCTACGCCTCCAAGGCAGGCACTTACCAGCATCATTCTTATGCTCCGTATTATTTAGGCGAAGGCATAACCTTATTTCGAAGAACGCCTATACCCTCTATTTGGACTTCCACCTCATCCCCGGGAACCATTGGCCCAACACCCTTTGGGGTACCGGTAGATATTATATCGCCGGGAAAGAGGGTCATCACCCTTGAGATGAAAGCAACCAGGTCCTCCGGGGAAAATATCATGTCGCTCGTTTCACACCTCTGCCTTGTATTGCCGTTTAGGACCAACTCTACTTTTAAACCGCGGGGATCTATCTCTGTCTCTATGTGAGGCCCTACGGGACAAAAGGTATCAAAGGATTTTGCTCGGGTCCATTGTCCATCCTTCTTTTGCAGATCGCGTGCTGTAACATCATTTAGGCATGTATAGCCCAATATATAGTCACCCGCTTCTTTCGCATTAATACGATGAGCCCTCTTTTTAATAACACATGCCAATTCTGCTTCATAATCGAGTTGCGCAACATTGGAAGGATATATTATATCTGCTAAATGGCCTATGACAGCAGAGGGTGGTTTCATAAAGATGATCGGCTCTGTCGGCAACTCCATTCCCAACTCACGTGCATGTTCCTTATAGTTCAACCCTACCAAAATGATCTTCGATGGGGCTGACGGCGCGACGATTCTCACGCTGTCTATAGCTATGGGCTTATCGCCCATTTTGATAGTATCGCTAAAGGGCGTGTCTATTAGATATATATTCTCGCCATCTATTCTACCGTAATTAGGCTGTCCGTCTGACGTTAAGAATCTTACAATCTTCATAGATTGTTTAAGCTCTTTCTTTAATTCTTTCTGTATTTTACACAGACATTGATGGCAGAGTAAACCAAAAAGAAGAGTTTGTGAATAAATTAGGGAATTTGATTTATATTAACTACGCAAAGCTCTACTTCTTTTGATCCTCTGCTTTTGGCTCTTGTGCAGCCTTCTCGGCTTCAGCCTTTTTCTCGGCTTCTGCCTTCTGCTCAGCTTCGGCCTTCTGCTTTGCCTCGGCCTTCCAAGTCTTCCAGCAGCCTTTTGTGCAGAAGTAGGTATTATCTCTGTAATACCAAAATCCCTTCCGCTTGAGAACCTTATTACACTTTACGCAGTTGGTAGGTCTAGCTTTGGGGGGAGGGCCTTCTTTTTTTGTGGCATCTTCTTTCTTGGGAGGTTCTTCTGCTTTAGGTTTTTTCTCTTCGGTTTTCGGGGGTTCTTCAGTCTTTGACGGCGCTGGTTCTGATTTAGATTCTTCTTTGGATTTTTCCGGAACCTCGGGCTCCTCTTTTTTAATATCTTTTTCGTTCTTATCTTTTGGGGCCTCTTCAGTCTTTGGCAAGACCTTCTCTCCCTTATTCTCCTGTGGTGTCATATTTTCGTTCTGGTCACTCATAGAATCCTGTATCTCCTTTTTTAGTACCGAATTAAAACAAGACTACTTCTTCTTGCTTACTTCATCAAGCCAATTATCATATGCATATTCTAATAGACATGCCCGATCAAAACTATCTATTTTGGTAAGCTTTACCCCCGCTTCGTAATCTTTTTTATCTTTCATACCATTTGCTGCAGCCGACCATACTACCGTACCTTGAGCCATGATTACAGATTTGCTCTCTGATATTATCATGCGTAAATTCAACTCTACGCCTTTCTTGATAGCTCGTCCGGCGCGAATCATCAAACCTTCCCTGCTTACATTGGTACCCCGACAGACACCTTTGGCACTTTTTTTGTCACCAGTATTATATTCGATAGGTAGATCGGTGTTAAAGCGCATAAATTTACGACGTTCTGCCATGGCTCCTCCTTACAGTCTGGGTATGTCAAAATTTTCTTATAGTAAAAATGGGGAATAAAAAGAGATCATCCCACTCTTTCTATTCCCCATATGTATGGTATTCGTAAAAAACTACTCTTCGCTGAATACAAATTCCGGCTCTAGTATGGGCTTATATTCCTCAGGAAGCGGGAATGGGAATGTAACCGCCTCATATATGCCGGCGCCAGTCCTGACTATCGTCATCCCTACACCTTTTGCCGTCCCGATCGTTATCCCGGCAAATGGGTTATCCTCTACCGACGTATCATAAATGTTCTTCGGCAACTCGACCCATCCGGTCAGGATATTCGCTAAACCTCTTCCTAATTTCTTTGCAGGGTTCTGCGCATAGCAAGGCGCCGCCAAGGTTACCATTAATAAGAAAACTATGCCTAATACTATCCCCCTCTTCAACTCCTTATTCATCTACTTCACCTCCTCTTTTGATTACTTGTAGAACTTACTTATTTATATCATACCGGTTACTTCATTGTCAAGGTATATTTTATAACTACAACAACTATTTAGAGTTCTCTTCCTTCTCTCTAATCTCATTTAGGAGGCTGACTATGAGCTCGCGGTCTTTTCGCTTGATATCGACAAACTCTACTCCTGTATCGTAGGTAGTATGGCCTTCCCCTTTGGGGTCTGTTCTCTTCACGACCCAAACGACCGTCCCTTTGCATTTTATAGGAGGGTGGTTCTTTTTAACCTCGAGGATCAAATCGACTTCGGAGAAGATACCTACGTCTTCAGTGAGAGATGCGCATATGCCTCCTACCCCTACATTTTCTGTCAGAGAAGAGATCGGCTTCTTCTCTCTTCCCGCGGCAATGGTTATCTCACACTTGTAATTGGCCCGCGGAAAACGTCTCTTGTCTATACCTTCCCACATCTCTTATTCACCGTTTGGTTTGTTAATAAAAAATAACGTTAGCATTATTATATAGCAATTTCGTAAAAATGCAAGAAAAAAAATATATTTTGCCGCATAGTGCCGCGGTTCCTTCCTTCAAAAAAACGCTTTACAATGCCGCCTTTAGTGTTAGAATAGCTTATTGAGAGATAGGGGAGTTATGTATAGAGAGTTTTATGGATTTAAAGAAAATCCGTTTAATGTAACGAGTGACCCGCACTTCCTCTTTATGAGCAAGCGCCATAAAGAGGCTTTTTCTCATCTGCGTTACGGTATAGACGAACGAAAAGGATTTCTGGTAATAACCGGTGAGATAGGTACGGGTAAGACCACCCTCTGCCGCGCCCTCCTCAACACCTTAGGCGACAATGTCAGCACCTCCTTCATCATAAACCCCAACCTTTCTGAGATACAGATGCTCAAAGCGATACTGGGGGATTTCGGAGTAGACCCCCTGAAGAGGACCAAGTTTGATCTCTTTCGTCAATTGAACAGCTTTCTTTTGGAGGAGCTTCGTCAAAATCGTAATGTTGCGCTGATCATAGATGAGGCGCAGAATTTACGCGCTACAGTCCTTGAGCAGATAAGACTCCTCTCAAATCTGGAGACCGAAAAGGAGAAACTCCTTCAGATAGTCCTTATCGGACAACCTCAGTTACGTCAAAAACTCGACCTACCCCAATTAGAACAGCTTAAGCAGCGGGTCGCCGTAAGCTACCATCTATATCCTCTCGACAAAAACGAGGTGTCAGAGTACATAGACCACCGCCTGCGCGTAGCAGGTTATGAGGGTGGCTCTATTTTTACCGAAACTGCCGTGCAAATGATAGCGGAGCATTCGAAAGGCATACCGCGCATAATAAATATACTGTGTGACCGCGCACTCCTTACGGGGTTCGTTTATGAATCTAAAGAGATAGATCGTGAGATGATCGAAAAGGGCGTCTATGACGTTGATGGTCACCTTGTCGGTGCGTCAAATTAGCACTTATAGTATTTCACTTTTTTTAAACTGAGGACAATATGAGCATAATAACGGAAGCGCTTAAAAAGGCTGAAGAATCCAGAAACGGAGATCAGGTATCCCCAAAAGACGTTGAGAGACGCCCTCTTCAGCCTGCATCAGAGAAAAATCTCACTGTATCGAAAAGCAGCTATCGCAATATCACCTCGGGCCTTACATTTATTCTCGTTGCAGCTATGCTATCGGCGTCTCTCTTTTTTGTGGGCAAATTGGGGATATCCCTGTTTGATCTTATATCATCCGGCAACACTCCTTCTCCTGTAAAAATTGCTGACACCCGTCTGGCGCAGAAGAGCATTATTACAAAACCCATACCTGTTAAATTATCTTCTGAATTCCCCAGCACCCCGCTACCCCCCATGACCCTTCAGGGCATTATGCATGAAGATAGCGGTTCTGTGGCGTTGATTAATGGTGTTGTTCTTGAGGTGGGCGACAAGATGTCTGGGGCTCTTGTGGAAGATATATTAGAAGATGAGGTCGTTCTCTCTTACGGGGATGAAAAGTTCTATTTAACGGTAAGATAGTCTGATATTGCTTCTGTGACTTTTTCCGGAATTCTGCAGGGTTTAAAACTACGATTTGTAAATACATGGCTTGTCTTGCCTTCTGCAGCAACCTTCCCCTTTTTTAGAACGATATAGTCAAAGGCCATACTCGTCTTGCCCACACACCCAATACGCGTCTCAATGGTAATCAAATCATCATATTTGAGCGGGGATTTGTATTGGCAGGATGCCCCTGCAACGACAAGATATATGCCCTCCTTCTCAAGCTCAGCATAAGGGAGGGAGACGCTTCTCAGTAATTCGGTCCTGGCAATCTCAAACCAAACCAGATAGTTGCTGTAATAGACGACCCCCATCTGGTCGGTCTCTTCATATCGAACCCGTAAATCTATTTTGTGGGATTTCATAAAAAATTAATGGGAAAGGATGTCTGACAGTAAGGTCAGATATCGAGTTGCAGCGTGTGTAGATTGATACCGCCTATATCCAGGCGCTCTCTTTCGGTAAATCCCTTTTTCTTGCAGAGATCTATAGCCCTCACCATTCGGCTGGTGCCCCTAAATACTATGTGTGAATACCCATTCTCAAGACAAAATTCCATGACCTTATCGACTAAGGTCGTACCTATTCCCTTACCGCGATAGGCAGGATCGAGAAATATCCTTCTCATGAGTGCGGTCGTCTTACCGTCTTCCTTGACGCCCACAGTCCCTACTATATGCCCCTTATCCTCAACAACATAGAATGTCTCTCTCGACCCGCCATAGACCGATTTTACACAATTGAGATCGCTATCCGAATAAGCCTTTTTGTCGAAGGGAAACTCTTTGGTGAGTACTGAGATTATCAGATCTTTGACGCCCTGATTATCTTCTTGTTTAAACTGTCTTATTACCATTTCTTGGCACCATCTTTTATAAGTTACTGATATTCTACACCAGAAATTATGTTTTTGCAACCTTAATTATCAGCTTGCGCTGGCGAGGGCCGTCAAATTCACAGAAATATATACCCTGCCACGTACCCAAAACCGGCTTGCCGCCTTCGATTAATACCGTCTTTTGCTGGCCCATTATGCTGGACTTAATATGTGCCGGGGAATTCCCTTCCGAATGGAGATAGTCGCCTTGCTGTGGGGCTATCGAATCGAACCCTATAAGCATATCGCGCACAACATCCGGGTCGGCATTCTCATTTATAGTCAAACCTGCCGTTGTATGCGGCACAAAGAGATAACAGATACCTTCCTCGACACCTGAGCTCTCTACGGCCTTTGAGACCTTGCCGGTTATATCCAGAAATTGTGTCCTGGAACTGGTCTTTACATCAAGGGTCATCTTATTCATCTAGAGGCTATTCTCTTCTGTAATACACTTACGATGGTACGCCTTGGGACCCCCGTCACGGTCTTTACTTTTCCTATTGATACGGGAAGTACAAACCTATTCCTGCTGCCTGTGAATTTCTTATCGTGAGCCTGGGCAGCCATTATCTTGCCAACCGTAACGCCTTTGATCTGAGTGGGCAGCCCCGCCTTCTTGATGATTCTCTCAATGCGACCAAGGGTTATCTTATTCGATAAACCAAGGCGAACCGCTATCTCGGCAGCCACAACCATCCCGATCGATATTGCTTCACCATGTGTATAGCAAGATGAATAAGAAGAGGCGGCTTCCAGTCCATGGCCTATCGTGTGGCCAAAATTCAATATTACCCTTAGGCCCTTATCGTCATGTTCGTCCTTTTCAACAACACGCGCCTTTATCTTGGCACATGCATGCAGAATCTTCTCAAGGGCAGATGGTTCGCCATTTAGGATACCTTTTAGATTCCTCTCGACATAATCGAAGAGCTTGGAATCGCGTATCACTCCATACTTTATAACCTCTGCCAGTGCTGTACGTATCTGCCTTTTGGGGAGTGTTGCGATTAGGTCTATGTCAGATATGACTATTGCCGGCTGATAAAATGACCCTACGAGATTTTTGCCTGCCTTTAAATCTATGGCTGTCTTTCCCCCTATGGAGGAATCGACCTGCCCCAAAAATGTCGTCGGCACTTGAATATACGGTATGCCACGTTTATATATGGAGGCGACAAACCCTGTCAAATCTCCAACGACCCCGCCGCCAAAAGCAATAAGGAATATCTTCTTTCCTCTGCCCATCGCAGCAAGCTTATTTATCACTTCGTTACATACGGTGAAGGATTTAGACTTCTCTGTATCCGGAACAGCTATCACTCGAGCAGAAAGACCGCTCCTGCGAAGAGAACTATTCAAAACCCGTCCATGCAGCCTCCAGATTTGCCTGGTGGTAATGATGCAGGCATCCTCTCCTATATGAAGCTTCCTTATGAGCCTGCCTGCGCTATTTAACAGTGCCCGGCCTATAACTATACTGTAGCTCCTCCTGCCTAAACCCACGCGTATTATCTTTTTTCTCATCATTTATAGCAACCTCTCTGGAAAACCGATATTATAAATTACTACCTCACCAACATATCGAGGCCCCTCGTCTATGTAAAAACCCTTCTTCGCAAGACCGAAAGTAACTGTCTTGGCAGCAGCTATGGTACCGGGCGCCGCGGATCCGGTTGTCGCATTGAGGCCCGACGGGACATCTATCGATATGATCGGCTTTTCTTTATAATTCAAAAAATCTGTCAAGGCGGTAACAAGCGGTGGGAGGCTCCCGCTGAAACCCGTACCAAATATCGCATCCACTATGATGTCGCCCTTAAACCTTTTTCGGAGCCTCTTAAGGTCGTTGGGGCGCGACAACGTGTTTATCTTCTGGCCCATCTTCGATAATATCTTGAAATTTATTGCCGCATCCTTCTTTAAATTTTTGGGGTCGCCTAAAAACCATATAACTACCTTCTTACCTAGCATTATAAGGTGGCGAGCAACTACAAGGCCATCGCCTCCGTTATTACCTTTGCCGCAAAATATGGTAACTATATCGCCCTTCTTATCATCGCACATCTTAAAAACTTCGCCGGCAACAGCCCTGCCGGCGTTCTCCATAAGCACGATGCTCGGTATGCCATAATTTTCTATGGCAATTTTGTCGATCTGCCTCATTTGGGGGGCGGATACTACCTTCATGAAATCAGACTACCCTCCTTCATCTCTCTTTCCGGGATGAGAACCGATAGCCGTTCGTCATCTTTTGCGGCAAGGAGCATGCCTTGGGATTCTACGCCTCTTATGGTAGCGGGCTGCATATTCTCAAGAATAACCGCCTGCTTACCCACCAGTTCATCGGGCTTATAATATTGTTTAATACCCGCGATTACCTGTCTATCCTCGCCCCCGATATCCACAATGACTACATATAGCTTATCGGCATTTGGATGGTCCTCGACCTTCTTGATGCGGCCTATCTTAATAGAGAGCTTCTTAAAATCATCTATATTTATCATCGCCTCACCCCTTCTTAAGTTTATTTTGCCTTGCCCTTGGCCTCGGGCTTAGCCTTGCCTGCGGCTGGCTTCTCAGCTCCGGCCTTTGGTGCTCCTGCCTTTGGTGCCCCTGCCTTATCTCCGGCAGCCGGAGCGCCTTCAGCAACTGCAGCCTCACCTTCTACGGCTTCTACAACCTTCTCCTTCTTCATCTTAAACTTAATCAACTTTATCTTGGGCAGGCCGAATATGGACATAGCTTCATTCCACTTGTCTTTATCGACCATGTGTCTCAGGCGCTCAAACCGCTTGAGCACTGAACGGTGGCCCGATCCCCTCTTCGTCTTCAGGCTTGGGTGTTGACTCATCTCGTCATCTCCTTTTCTGATTGTGCTGGTATCGACCTCGTATAACAATCCTTGTAGGTTTTCTTCAGCTCTTTTAAGTCCTCGCTTGCCGACTTCGCGTCGATATAGCGTCCGGCGCAAATTTGTATCATATTTCCCTCTTTAATAATAAAAGGGTCAAATCCTCCCTTTTCCAACCTCTTCGACTCCTTCTCAGCCGATTCCAGCTTCCTGTAAGCAACCAGTTGGATAGTATATGGTTTTATAGCCTCGACTACCACGCTCCGCTCAGAGAGGGCAGTCTTTGGAACCTGTCCAACAACAAGCTCCTTATCGTCCTTTGCAATTTCTATATCCATACTTAAATCTTCCTGCTCACTAATGCTTGTAGCCAGAACCTCTTCCCCTTGAATATCTACGCCTTCCGGGATTGATACAAACAGCTTTTTACCTCTCTCCACACCTACGGAAAAAGATATCACTATCGCCATAATCATCACTACCGATATAAAGGCTATATTTTCGAAAGAGAGGGTTACAAAGAACGGCCTCTTCGAAACTATCTTCGACATAAGACTGCTTCTCTTCTTGCTGCTCGAGAGGCCTTCAAAAAGCTCTGGCTGGTACTCCCCTCTCTCTTTCTTCATGATTTATTATACTCCCTGAACAATTCTTAATTTATGCTCTTCCCTTTAATTAAATGCTAATCATAACCTAAGAAAGAGTATTATACATTATATGCGTCCTTTTTTCAAGATATTTTGAGGAAGAATTTCAGTCTATCAGACTGCTGGAAGGGTACATTCTTATCTCATTGCAGCACATAGGGATATAAAAATAAAACTATTTTTTGGCTGCGGGACAAATGATTTTATAATCACACCACTTACAGTTATACCCGGGGTGGGGTTCAAATAGCCTTTTCTTTATCTTATCAGCTACATCTTGTATAATCTTCCTGGTACTTATCAATTCTTCTTCTTCCTTATACGTTGTAACCTTTTTATTGGACATGAGGTAGTAAATAGATAGGGCCTTCGGTTCAAGATCAAGTACCTCGCGAGAGGCGATTGCATATATTGCTAACTGGAACGATTTCTCCGCAGACCTCTGCTGTTTAAAGACACTCGTCTTATAATCAATTATCTCTGCCCCGCCCTCCGGTAAAGAATCTATTCGATCGATGTACCCTGTTACCTTGCAACCTTCGAGGGCGAATGTAAATTTTTTCTCAAGTGCGATGGGTGGTTTTAAATCGTCTTTGTTTGCCTGGTAAAATTTCATTAAAATTTCGAGGCCTTGCTTTTTCCATTTCGAGCTCTCCGCTTTATCGGTAAAACCCTCATCGCGCCAGTTCGCCATGAAGATCTCTTTCATCTCTTTGCCCGTTGCCCTTTTGCCCTTGCCCACCAAATGGTAAAACCCTTCCAGCGCGGCGTGGACATTCGTACCCAAAAGTAATCGCGGCGTGGGCTTGATCGGCACGCTGTAAATATAAGAGAATTTGTATTTGAGCGGGCAGCTCCTGTAAGTATCTATCTTTGTGTAGCTCAATCTCAATTCATCCGGCGCATCGACGGAAGTCGTCCCCAAAGGTATCTGTGGTTTAGCGGGCTTTGCGTGCGTTATAACCTTGGACAGAGTTTTGATCTCGCCCTCTATATCCTTTAAGAGTTCCTTTGGCTCACGCTTATTGGCGGACCTCAGTGCGTCATCAATCAGTGAAATTACGCGAAGCTTACCTCTAAGGACGGTCGTCGCTTCATCAGAAAATAGCGGGAGCATAGCGCCAAGGCCTAACCTATCTCCTTCGGACCCCGAGGAAGCTCTGCGCTCATCTATGTCTCGCGTTTCCGCCGACCCACCGGTTCCACGCAACTCATTTAAGAAGACGGATGGTTTATGATATGGCTTCTCAACGGATGTGAGCGTTACGCGCTTCATTGCCCGTGTGAGAGCTACATAAAGCAACCGCCTCTCTTCTTGGTTGTGAAAATCGCCTTTGGGCAATTCCTCCTTTATGAGTTTAAGGGGAAACGGTATCTGGTCCGGCCGCAGGCGCATAGGAAATCTATTTTGTACCATCGACATAATAAATACATACGGAAATTCGAGCCCCTTTGCCCGGTGTATGGTCATAAGCCGCACACCGGAAGGAAGGCCGCTCGGCTCTGTACGGGATCTGCCCATCCGGATATAAGAATCGAGGTAGACGAGGAAATCCTTCAACCTGCTCGGCACATGATTCTGCGCGTATCTACATACTATGGAATAAAATTGGCCTATATCGACTATACCAAGCTCATCTTCTTCTGAAATACCGTCTTTGAGTAACAACCTCCCCTTAAGGAGATCAGTCTTTTCTATCACCATATCGCAAAAGAGGCTGCGCACATCCTCCGTCTCTGCCTGGCGCATAAACCCCTGTATCATCTCCATAAAATATTTGAGGGACTTAAAACCTTTCGCTGAGATCAGCTTCTTGCAAACACTCGCCCTTACAACATTCCAAAGCGGCACATTATTCCGTTTTGCATGTCTGGATAATTCTATCAGATCCTCCATCTCCAAACCGAATGTGGGAATGGATAATACCCTGAAAAGATTTAAATTGTCATGTGGGTCCGCAACTGCCTTAAAGAGCGATATCAGATCCCTCACCCCTTCCGATTCGAAGAAAGAACCTGACCCCACAACAACATGGGGTATCTCTCTGGCACTGAAAACCTTGAGAAGCTCTTCTTTATGCGAGTGGGCCCTGAATAGAACCGCAAAGTTGGAATAGTCCCGATCCTCCGTGGGCAGAGTAGCCCTAATCGATTCTATCTCTCTGGCGATCGAACAGGCTTCCTCTTCATAGCTACCCGCGATTATCAAGGAGGTCCTGTCGCCTTCGGAGTTTTTGGTCCAGAGCTTTTTATTGGGGTCAAATCGATCGGGGTTATTACCTTCAATCAACCTGCCGCTCATCGAGAGTATCTTCTTTGTGGAGCGGTAATTCTGTGTGAGGCGGAGGTTGATGCCTTCGGGGAAATAGTCTTTAAATTTAATGAAGCTGGCAAAGCTCGCGCCCCTAAAACGATATATGGCCTGGTCATCATCACCGACAGCGCATATATTTCTATGGCAATCTGCTAGAAGTGTTAAGAGCTCTATCTGGGCAACGTTCGTATCCTGAAATTCGTCGACGAGTATATACTTATACTGCTCTTGATACTCCCTCAGGACAGAACTTCTCCTGCGAAAAAGCTCAAGAGTAGCTTCTATCAACCCTGCTATGTCAAGTGAGTTTGACTTCTTAAGTGCATTCTGATAGACCTTGTAAACATCAGCAACCTCAAGCATGCGGCTGCGCTCCTCGGCATCTTTGATCAATTTGGCATATTGATATAGCTGGGGTGGGCTCACCATCTCATCTTTACACCTTGAGATAAAGCGTATAAAACTATCTGTTGGCGCGGCGGGATCAGAGAGATTAAAATAGTAGTCGAGCTTCAGCTTTGATATAGCCCGCTTGAGAAGGAGTGATGCCTCGGCCTCATCGAGCAATCGAAAGTTGGGTGAGAGACCTGCGTCAAGCGCGTGATCGTGCAGGACCGTGTTACAGAAAGAGTGGAAGGTCGAGATCATAACCTCATCACTTCTCTTACCCAGGAGGCCCTCAACCCTCGTCGTCATCTCAGCAGCCGCTTCTCTCGAAAATGCCATGGCCAAAACACCTGTCCCCTCAGCCTTGGCGTAAGACTCAACGATGTGGGCAATCCTGTGCGTTATGACCCTGGTCTTACCCGTACCGGCACCGGCTACTATCAAAATTGGGCCGCGTACCGTCGTAACGGCCCTCCTCTGCTCCTCATTGAGCGAGTCGAGCAAGGTCTTCTCTTTTTTCTTCCCTGTTTTTATCTCTGTCTTCATAGGATATAATTTATTATTACATAAAATAAGATTTGTTCGCTCATGAGGAAATTTTTAGCCCATTTTATTTCCAAACTCGCTCACAAACCTTTTTTTGGCCATACCCTTTAACTTTTTCTATGCCTCTTCGTATATCTCTCGAGGTCTGCCGTCACATCTTTTCTGCCTATAACCCTGAGAAACGCGTCTACTGCCATGGGATCAAATTGGGTGCCGCTATTGCGTATTATCTCCCCTACCGCTTCTTTTATAGAGAGTGTCCTCCTCCATGGTCGCTTAGCAATCATCGCATCGAATGCCCCCGCGACTGCCATTATCCTTGCGCCAATCGGTATTGCGTCGCCTTTAAGCCCTTTCGGATACCCTGACCCATCATACTTCTCGTGATGGTGAAGTATTATGGGCACAACGGAACCTATCGCCTTAAGCGGCCTTATGATCTTGACGCCCTTTGCCGGGTGCTTCTTGATTATGTCAAACTCCTCACCCGTCAATGTTGTCGGCTTTCTCAAGATCTCATCCGGGACCATCATCTGTCCCGCATTGTGAAGTATGACAGCGTATTGAAGGCTTCTCAAGTCTGCCCTGTTTAATCCCAGCTCTTCTCCCATGCCGACAGCTATCCTCACGAGGACCTTCGAAGACGTAAGCGCGCCCGGCGTCCTGGCATCCAGGAGCATGGCGAGTGATTCTATACTGCTTATCACCACCTTCTCTTGCTCCTCGTAAAGCTGCGCATTCCTTACGGCGATAACTGCCTGTTCCGCAAAAGTCGTTAATATCTCCTGGTCGAATATGCTGAATGGTTTACCGTCTATCTTGCCGGTCACGCAGATCGTCCCGCTGATATTGCCCTCTGTTACTAGCGGGACTACCAGTTTTTTATCGGAAAGGTATACCTTGCCTTTTGATGCTACTTTACCAAGCACCCCGCAACCCAGCTTTATATTGCGGCCGCGATTATGGCCTTTGCCAAAATCGACCACTACCTTCGGAACCAATAATCTCCTCTTTTTATCGACGAAAGATATAACGCACTTTCTGGCCCGAACAATCTGCAGGCATAGACGAGCCATTCTGGGCAAGAGTTCATTCATGTCAAGGGTTGAACTTATCAACCTGTGTATGGTGTGGGTGGTAGATAAAGCAACGGCACGCGGCCTTATAGTCTCATAAAGCTTGGATAGCTCCATCTCCTTCTGTATGTGACGGGATAAGATGTCGAAGAACCCTACAAGCATCCGCTTCTTCGATTCATCGGGCGAAGGCCCTGTAAAGTAACAGCCGATAAAAAGGCCTTCTTTGTCTGCGTGGGTTAACGAAAACCCAAATCCCTTAAACCCTTTAATCGGATTATCAATATCTTTAGGTATCCGGGCCTTCTTTATATCGTTGATCCATTGCAAATTTGTCTTGAGGTTAAGAAACTTGTCCTTCCCTGACAAACCGCATCTTTTGGTATGCAATGGAACAATCTGACAACCCTGTTTCGTTGTCGGGTTGTTGGCGATAATCCAAAAGGCCTTCTCCAGTGGCATGCTGAAGACAGATAATTCGTGCTTTACTTCATCGGCCTTGAGCAATCTCCTGAATAATAGATCTTTTTGTTCATTATGTATAGTCATGGTCCGGCCTCTTTTTCTTCACACCTTTTCGTAGGGCGCAAAGAATTTTTTGTATTCATCAAGGGCATACCGGTCTGTCATTCCGGCAATATAGTCGCATATGACGCGGTAGGGATCGTCTTTTTTTAAATAGAATTGGGTTGCCGGCGGAAGCTGCATCGGCTTGTCCAGATATACCTTAAAGAGTTCTTGCACAAATCTATATGCCTTATTCGACATCCGCACTACCCGATAATGGTTGTACAGCTCTTTTAGCAAAAATTCTTTTAGGGCCTTGCGCCTTTCCCTCATTCCGGGGCTGAAGGTTATGATCTTCTCGGGCATACGCCTTACATCCTCGGAACCCTTTATATGGAATTTCTTAATACGAGACTCAGTCTCTTTCAGGAGATCCGATACCTGCAGATTTATAAGGTTCCTGATCGTCTGGCGTCTCTTCACCCCATCCCTTGCGCTCGGCCAGCGCTTCTGGACATCCTTATAGACATCTCTCCATAACCCTATTCTCGAAAGCGCCTTCTCGTTGACCAGTTCGCTGGCCAACCCGTCATCAAGGTCATGGTTGTCGTATGCTATCTCATCGGCTATATCGACCACCTGTATTTCAAGAAGGGGTGAACCTTCACGCTCAAAAGCAATAACCCTGCGGGGCATGTCGTAGGGTGTGGCGTGTTTTATTATGCCCTCCCGGACCTCAAAAGATAGATTAAGGCCCTGGAAGTTAGGGTACCTCTCTTCCAGATAATCTACGACGCGAAGCCCTTGTGAATTATGCTCAAACCCTCCATGGTCCTTCATTATTTCATGCAATGCCTTCTCTCCGGAGTGCCCGAAAGGCGTGTGGCCCAGATCGTGGGCCAGCGCTATTGCCTCAACAAGATCCTCATTCAGCCTTAAGGCGCGTGCGATCGTCCTGCCTATCTGCGCCACCTCAAGGGTATGTGTCAGACGGGTCCTGTAATGGTCGCCTTCGTGATTCACAAAAACCTGGGTCTTATATTCGAGACGGCGGAAGGCCGTTGAGTATATCACCCTATCTCTATCGCGCTGGTAGACGGTCCTGTAATCGTGTTCTTTCTCTTTGTAGGCTCTCCCGCCGGTCTGCGCACTGTGCATCGCATACGAAGCGAGATATCTCTCTTCGTTCTTCTCTATCTCTTTACGCTTTAACACGTTTCAATTCCTTATATAATACCTTTAGAGATTGTGAAATAACCTTGGAGCCGGATATAGTCGTTATAAAATTTGTGTCCCCATTCCACCTCGGGACTATATGCAGATGTATATGCCCTTTGATCCCTGCGCCTGACACCCTGCCTATGTTAAACCCTATATTATACCCATCGGGCTTCAGTATCTTGTCGAGAGCTATCTTTGTCTGCCTCAGGAGACGCATCATGTCGAGCATCTCCTCATCCCTAAGGCCCTTAAAATTCTTTATGTGCCTGTAGGGAGCGATCAGAACATGGCCGTTATTATAGGGAAAGATATTTAATATGGAGAATGACAATTTTGCGCGCCTTACCACAAAAAGCCCGGCGTCTTTCTTTCTATCTTTTCCTATGCAGAATATACATCCACGCCGTTTCTTTGTGCTCACATAGCTTGATCTCCACGGCGCCCAAAGCCTATCCATATCTTCTCCTATGGTAACCTGTAAAGTATGATAAAACCGGTTATACCGCAAAGGAATATTGCCAGTGTATCCAAACCTACCTTAAAGAATGATCTCTTGCTGCGATATACAATCCCTGCGACAGCTATCGCCGTCATTATAATACCAAGTATGAGCGTAAAGATGTGTGACGGGTTAACACCAGCCAATAGCGGCCCCCTCCTATACGCCGCATCACAAATGGGAATTATGAATATGTTGAATATATTACTACCTAATATATTACCTATCGCCATATCATGTGCCCCTATTTTAAGCGCGGAAAAAGCAACGGCTATCTCAGGCAAAGATGTTGCGAAGGCCAAGAATAGTGTACCCACAAATGTCTCAGTCATGTTGGTATTTGTCGCCAAACTCTGGCCAATCCTGGCCAGCCAGCTACCTACCACTATAATAACGATAGAACTTCCCAGAAATTTAGCCCAGATAATATTTAGGCCTTCTCTCTCTGTCTTTGGGGCGGGAGTTTCAATTAATCCGCGCTTAAGGAGGAACCATATTATAATAAAATATAATATTGCGATGAGGAAAGACTCTATCCCCATCCCGGCTAAAGAGAAGCTTCTCTCTGGTATATACATCCTCAACGCAATGAATGTGGCAGCAAGGAACATTATGACTATACCGCCGACACCTGATAATATGTGTGACTGACTCGCCTTGGCAAGTAAAGCCCCCTTGCCTTGTCTATAGTCTATCAGGGCTATTATCATCAGGTTGACCACTATCGACCCGACGATATCACCCACACATAGGTTCGGCATACCAACAATCTTTGATGCCGCGCTTAAACCTGTTGCCACCTCAGGTAGCGAGGTTGAGATAGCAAGGAAGGTTATGCCGATCAATCCGTGCGAAAGCCGCGTACGGCGTGCTATCTTATCACCGTAACGCGTCAATCTGCTGCCAAATATGAATATCAGCAGCACACATATCAGAAATTTGAACCATACCAGTATCATTTGGTCTCTCTTGCCAATCTCTTGCGCGCATCTTCAAAGAATGGTGAGGCAAAATCAGTAGACCATGTCCTCTCCTGGAAACTGCGCCTATTTACACTATCAAGGAATTTTTGGAATTCATCCTTATATGAACCGTATATATGGAAGCTATCACTTATATCTACATACCTGCCCACCTCTACCTTGGCGCCAATCTTCTTTTCGAGCTCACCTGCCAGTTTCATCTGCAGCGATGTCAGTGCAAATATATTCATAAAGGCCGCCTTATATCCATCACGTGAACGCCAGTGGGTATTCATATTAAATCTGAAACCGCCGTCCTCGGTAGGGAGTAGGCGAAACCATAACCGCTGCAGGCACGGCGGATCTTCTGTAAGAGGATCGAGCTTTGGATTCCAGGTTATGGCCTGTGCGCGACGGGAATGGGGTGCCTCGGAGAGCTTCTCTACTATATAATTGATCTGGTCCACAACACCGCCTTCTATCTCGTATTGGAATAATCTCTTGTGATAGGTGTATGTCCATTTTCCCTCTTGAGGATTTATCCAGTGGTCATGGACCCCATCCACCACCTCCTGCCTGTATACTTCCAGATCCTCAAGACCGCCGGGAAAGGCGCGGTGTATGCGCGGCTCTTTGTCCGGCTCCTTGACAACCATTACAAGGGTAGCGTCTTTGCTCGGAGGGTCCCCGGCCTTATCGTACTCTGTTCTCACGTCGACACCTCTTTGCCAGGTCTCAAGGACGCCCTTCTCCCATGCCTCAGGCAGTGTCTCTCCCTCAACCAATATCACGGGTATATCGTACTTGCAAAGATCACTCATCACTTTATCACCTTTATCTCGCCTTCTATATTTTTGCCATTTATGGTTAAGATACCGTAAGAATTGTACGGGGCAAAGATCTTGTCCGTAGAGCTGCCCGGATTGAAAAGAAGTATCTTATTCTTCTTTTCATTGACCGGAGAATGTGAATGGCCGAATACGATCGCATTCACGCCATCTCCCTCAAACTCCTTTACAATCCTATCCTTAAGGCCCTCCGGGCTCCCTATGCCATGCATAAGCCCTATCTTGACGCTTCCGATTTTTATAATCTCTTTTCTCTTTAAGGCCTCGCGCACCTCCAGCGGATCCATATTTCCACAGACCGCCCGAACCTCCGCTACTCTTTTAAGGTCGTCCAATACGCTAAGGTTTATAAGGTCTCCTGCATGCAATATAAGATCTACACCCTTCAGCCCCTGCAAAACTTCCTTGGGCACCCTCTGTGCATTTAAGGGAATGTGTGTATCCGATAGGACGCCTATGCGCATCGTCTCTCTTTTCATGATATAATATGGTGATGGCCGTAAAGCGCCTTAAGGTGGTTTATATAATTTATATCCCAGATGATGATCTTCTCTTCCTTAGCCAATAGCCTGGCATTTGCTTCCATGCCTTCCAGCGCAATAAGTGCCTTCTTTGCTATAGGGTATATTTTTCTTCGCGAAGCTATATAATCACAAAACTTAGTTACATCTTCCTCTGAAACGGGACGTTCGCTTATCCGGCATATCCAAAACTTGCCGCCCACCTTGCCCAAAAGGCAGTCATCCTGCCCCAGGCAACTATCGAATATGATCTTATCGAATTTGGGGAGTTTTATGGACTTTCGCTGTACATCAACTAAGTCATTTCCGAAGGTCTCGAATAATGACTTTATGCGGTTAGGGGAACTCTTTTTTGCATCCTCAAGAAAACCTTGAAAAAGATTTTCTACGCTTGTCCTAAAATCACTTTGTTCGCGCAAGGGATAGTCTACCAGGGCAGTCATCCGCATGTGGTAAACATGCCGTAGCCAGAATTCGAACATCTCATCAACGATATAGTAAAAGACACCGTTACGTCTTATTATATCGGATCTTATAAGGGTCTCCAGTGGTTCACTTAAGGCACGCCTATCGGCCTTCAGTTGCAAAGATATCTCTTTTGTTCGGCGCGCGCCTCTTGCAATAGTAACTAATACCTCAACCGCCGAGTCCCCTTTCTCAAGACCTATCAACAGATTGACCAGGGACGTAAAATATTGGTTTAATGGACCGTCCGACTTAAGGAGTGTGGACTCAAGCGCGCTTATCAATACATCGAATGCCAATGGCTTATTATCCGAGAGGCGCGCCATCTCCTTTATCTTCCTCCCCAGTAAAGAGCTGAGCGTCTCATTCTCAGATACCTTGGCGATCTCCTTTATTCTCCTGCTTAATAGGTCGAGATAGAACGGCCCGCCCCCCGTTATGTATATCATGAACTTCCTGCACTCCTCGGATAGCAGGTAAGGCGCGAACCTCTCCAACAGAAATAGATGCGCCTTCTGATGGCTGAAACCTTTGAGCTCGATCACCTCAAAGTTACCGAAAAGAAGTGAAAGTTTCTCAGTCAGGATCTGCTTGATCAGGGAAACCTTGGAACTGGAGACTATATACATCGTCTCCTTCTGCACCATTATCTTTTTACCGAATAGCGCGAAGGGGGCCTTGATACCAAAGGAGCCCAGGTTATGAAATTCATCGAGTATTATGACGCATGACTTGCCGGTCTCGGCTTTGAGTATTAAGGTAAGGTCGAAAAGGAGTGAATATGCCGTATCTGTTCTTTTTGCAGCCAAAAACTTATTCAATCGCCCTATCTCAGATATCACCTTAGGCGCATGTACCGCGCTCTCCTGCAGGAGATGATCGAGGTTTACCGATGGCTTTGAGCCGAGGGAACACAGAAGCCCATAGAGCATTGAAGCTATAAATCTCTGGGCGAAATTGGTAAACCCCTCTTCTCTAACCTCAAGGTATATCGGTACAATATCTTTATCGCGGGAAAGACTGAGCAAAAAGTGGTTGAGGAGCGATGATTTTCCTGTAAGTTCGCGTCCCGTTATGGCGATGTTCTGCCTATATCCCTCTTTTAGCGCTTCTACACGCCTGCCTATCAAGGATAATATATCTACCCTGCCAAAAAAATCTTTTCCTACAGCGGGATCTGTCCGCATCATAATTCTGTAACTTTCTTACGGCAAATAATGGAACGGGTTGCGTGGTTCGTGTTTATCTCTTATTTGAAAATGTATTATGGGTTGTTTTGTCCTGCCGGTCGAGCCAGCCCTCGCTATCACGGTATTCTGCTTCACATGTTCACCTACCGCAACGAGATTCTTTGAGCTATGCGCATAGACTGTCGAGAGCCCATCACCGTGATCTACAATTATAGTCTTCCCATAGCCCTTCACTTGCTCATCGCAAAAGATAACCTTTCCGCTGCGCGACGCAACTATAGGCGCGCCTTCTTCAACCAAGATATCTACACCCTTATTCTTGACATTATCCTTAAGCCCGCCGTAATAAGACGTGATCTTGCCCTTGATGGGCCATACGAAGTTTTTCTCTATGGGGAAATTGGCCTCTGATAAACGCAACCTCTTCTTCGCCTCCGGGATAAAGATGAGCTGTCCTACGGTTATCCGCCTTCTATCGGGTACATGGTTTATCCTGATAAGCTCATCTACGTCTACGCCGTAGCCCTTTGCTATCCGCCACAGCGTCTCTCCCTTCTGCACCTCATGGTATGAACCGGGTATAGATACCTGCGGTGGCTGATGATACACCCTCGCGCAACCCGATAAAGAGAGACCGGCGATTACAAGAATAACAAATAGTTTTGTGTCTTTCCTCGGCATTCTCTTCTCCAATTCTTGGAGCGGGTGATGGGAATCGAACCCACACTACCAGCTTGGGAAGCTGGTGTTCTACCACTGAACTACACCCGCAATTCCCGTTTTATCAAAAGTGCGTCATGCGGGAGAAGTCCCGAAACCGCTTCGCTATTGCTCTCTTATTGAGCCTGGTGAATCCCGCTACACTAAACCCCTCAACGCAAAATGAGGCCATGATCGTGCCATATGCTACGGCCTTGCGCAACTCTTTAAGCGTCTTTCTCCTGCCAGGGGTGGCCATATATCCCATAAAACCGCCTGCAAAACTATCCCCGGCTCCGGTCGGATCTATGACTATATCAAGAAGGTATGCGGGTGAAGCGAATATCTTGTTGTCGACAAAAAGGAATGCTCCATGTTCACCCTTCTTTATAACTACCATGCGCGGGCCAAAAGATGTTATTGCCCTGGCGGCCTTCTTGAGATTCGTCTCGCCGGTAAGGCTCTGGGCCTCCTTTTCGTTTGCGAAAAAGAGGTCGACCTTGCTTATCAGTTTAATGAGAGACTTTTTCTTGCTATCGATCCAATGGTTCATCGAATCACATGCCAGAAATCGCGCGCCCCTGGCCTGGCGCAGGAGATCCATCTGGATATCGGGATCTATATTGGCCAGGAATAGATAGTCGCTGTTTTTATGCGCCTTTGGGATCGATGGTGTAAACCGCTCAAAAACATTTAGCTTTACCCAATTTGTATGGGCGATATTCATGTCGCCCACATAGTTGCCGCTCCACCTGAAGGTCTTCCCATCTTTTCGCTCTAACCCCTGCAGGTCTATCCCCTTCTTTTCGAGGAGCTTATTGTGGCGCTTGGGAAAATCGTTCCCGACAACTCCGACGAGATTCACCCCGGTAAAGAAAGATGCGCTCAATGAAAAATAGACCGCAGATCCCCCAAGGACCTCTTTGACACTGCCATAAGGCGTCGTTACATCATCTAAAGCTATAGAACCTACTACAAGGAGGCTCATACCTTCCCGCCCTTTTTGGAAAAACACTCATCATTCATCATGATTGAGCAGTATTCACTGCACATCGTGCATACATCCTTGATATTTGGGGATGCCGACTCTCTATACTCTTTTGCCTTTTTGGGATCTATGCACAACTTTATCTGCTTTGCCCAATCGCGCCTGCGCCTGGCTCGAGAAAGCTCCTTATCGCGCTCTACGGCACCCCTGATGCCTTTGGCAATATCACCGGCGTGAGCAGCGATCCTGGAGGCTATGACGCCCTCCTTCACGTCATTCACATCGGGAAGACGTAGATGTTCAGACGGCGTAAGATAACATAAGAAATCGGCGCCTGCCGCAGCTGCTATAGCGCCTCCTATGGCTCCGCTTATATGGTCGTATCCTGCCGCTATATCTGTAACCAGCGGCCCAAGGACATAAAACGGCGCGCCATGGCAGATAGACTTCTCAAGCTGCACATTAAGCTTTACCTCATTTAATGGCACGTGGCCAGGGCCCTCAACTATCACCTGCACATCTTTTTTGCGGGCCTCTAATACCAACTCCCCCAGGGTTATCAACTCCTGGATCTGCGCCCCATCGGTCGCATCTGCTATAGAACCGGGCCTCATACCATCGCCCAGGCTGATCGTTACGTTAAACTTCTTTGCTATATCTAGCACCTCATTAAAACGGCTATAAAGCGGGTTCTCTTTTCTGTTAGCCAGCATCCATCTGGCCAATATGGCTCCGCCCCGACTTACTATATCCAGTAGCCTTCCCTCCCGCTGCATAATCTCTACGGCTTTTAGAGTTACGCCGGCATGTATTGTAAAAAAGTCTACTCCCTCTGATGCCTGGGCCTCAATGACATCCAAGATGAGGTCCTCTTCCATCTCTGTGACGCTTCTTCCTCTCTTAAAGGTCTCCGCACATGCTTCATAGATCGGGACGGTCCCAAAAGGGACCCTGCACCGCGCGAGCAATTCTTCTCTGATCTTCTTTATATTGGGGCCTGTCGAAAGGTCCATCACGGCATCTGCGCCATATTCTATGGCTACATCGAGCTTGGCGATCTCTTTGGTGAAATCGGGTTCATCAGAGGATGTGCCTATATTGGCATTTATCTTTGTTCTCAACCCCTCGCCTATACCGCATGGTTTAGATAAGCGACGCGTGGAATTATAGGGTATGACAGTTTTCCCTTCGGAGATGGTTTTGGCAAGTTCAGCAATGGACGCCCCTTCTAGCTCTGCTATCTTGCTGAGGATAAGCTGTGAGGTACCGTCTTTAGATAGTAATTCTTGTATCATACCGCTAGAGCCTCTGATCTATTTACAATAAGTTCTTTTAACTGTCGCGTGGCAGCTGATGGATCCTCGGCTTTGCAGACCGCCCTTACTACAGCTACACCAAATTTGGTACTCATGCCTGATGCAGCATCTAAGATATTTGTGACGTTATCTCTGTTTATGCCTCCGATCGCCACAACAGGGATCCGGACCTCTTTCAATACTTTGGCTATCAATCTCATGCCGATTGGGCGCACTTCCGGTTTAGTCGGTGTCGCGAAGATGGCGCCTAAACCGATATAATCTGCCCCCTGTTGCTCGGCCTCTTTGGCTTCTTTAAGTGAATGTGTCGATACCCCTACTATTCTTTCCTTCCCCAAAATGGCCCTGGCCCAAAAAAGAGGCAGGTCTTCCTGCCCTACGTGCACTCCATCAGCCCCTGAGGCAAGCGCGATATCCGGCCTATCATTTATTATCAGTTTTACACCCCGCAACCTCGTTATCTCTTTTATGGCCCTTGCCATCTCCGTAACCTGGCGGGGGGTATCTATCTTATTTCGCAACTGCACTATGTCGGCACCGTTTGCCGCTGCCGCCCTCGCAACCCCCAATAGCTTTGAGGGGCTCTCAAATAACGCTCTATCCAATATTACATACAACATATAACCTTTCGATCGTCTCCTTCTCCAACGTATATATCTTAAAGCGTAAACTCTTAAATTTCTCAGCCACATCAGGATCGCTTAGCTTACAAAATTCCTCGAGCACCCTGAGCGATTCCTTGACACGTTCTATATTAGCGCTGAAGACTTCTATGATATTGGAACGGACCATCTCGTTCTCTGAACTCTCCCTGCCGACATCTTCATCTGAATCTCGATGCATGATTACCTCGGTCAAATCTATCGTTGAATTACGCAGGATCCTATCTGCCAGATGGCGGGCCTTTTTAAACTCCGGGGTCAAGTCTTCCTCCTCCATAAAGAACCTCACAACCTCTTCACAAACACGGAGGCCTTCACGCAACCTGTTGAAATTGGCATCGATAATACGCAATATCTTCTTATCCATGTCGCCCTAAACTACTTCTCTTCCTGTATCTTTGTTATTAAAGATGAGGTGGAATACCCCTTTAGATATGGCAAAGAATAGACCTCGCCGCCTTTGGACTTTACAAAATCCGCACCCACAATCTCTTCCTCTTTCCAGTCTCCCCCTTTGACCAGGATGTCAGGAGAGACCTCCCGGATGATGGCCGCAGGTGTCTCTTCGTTGAAAAGCACGACATTATCGACCATCTCTAAGGCAGCTAACACTTCAGTACGATCGCCCTCTTTTGTCAGAGGACGCTTCCGGCCCTTTATCCGTCGGATAGAACTATCGCTATTTACGGCTACTATTAAGAGATCACCTTTCTCCTTTGCCTGGGTCAATAGTTGTATGTGGCCTTTGTGGAGTATGTCAAAACAGCCATTAGTGAAGACTATTCTTTTTTTATCAAGCCTTGCCTTCTTTATGGCAACCTTGAGACCAGATATATCTTTTATCTTTTCTTTGCCCATAAAGTTATGAGATGCCTTTCTCAACCAGTTCGCAGATTATATGGATAAGGGTGATGTGGGATTCTTGTATACGTGCGGTACTTTGCGACGGTACCACTATCGGCATATCGACTATCTTCGCAAGCTCACCGCCATCTTTGCCAATAAGCCCGACTACTAGCATGCCTCTTGTTTTTGCCGCCTTTGCAGCTTCGATGACATTGCGTGCCTTGCCACTTGTCGATAT
Source organism: Candidatus Omnitrophota bacterium (assembly GCA_013202205.1). Lineage (GTDB taxonomy): Bacteria > Omnitrophota > Gorgyraeia > JABMSB01 > JABMSB01 > JABMSB01. The sequence goes on along the minus strand of JABMSB010000078.1, from coordinate 2,838 downwards.
GGCGATAGCTATGTCACCTTTTTGGCCTAAGGCTTCAATCTGCCGCGCAAATGAGCTGTCATAGCCATAATCGTTTGAGAGAGCAGTAAGGGTAGATGTATTGGTCGATAATGCGATGGCCGGTATAGCTCGGCGTTCCTTCTGGAATCTGCCCACGAGTTCGGCAGCCATGTGCTGGCTGTCGGCCGCGCTACCGCCGTTTCCAAATACCACAACCTTATTGCCGCCCTTTATAGCTTTAGTTATAGCTGTAACTATTTCGGAAAGGGGCTTCGCACAAGAACCCATCAGGTCCTTTTTTACTTTGCAGGTTTCCTGAAAAATCTCCTTTATCCTGTCTATCATGGCTCTCCTTAGAATTTCTAGCCAAAGAATATCTTGGCTATATCATAAAGCCTCATATCTACTGTCTTGAGCGTCCCCACTGCTTCGGCAATAGGAGCAGACTTGATTTCGTTACCTCTGAGGCTTACCATATGGCCGAACTTACCCTCTTTGATTAACTCCACTGCTTTAATCCCGAAACGGGTACCCAGGACCCTATCAAATGCAGTAGGCGAACCTCCCCGTTGTATGTGGCCAAGCACGGTTACTCTTGTCTCATAACCGGTCTTCTTCTCGATCTCATTGCCCAGGATGTGCCCTATACCGCCAAGGCGTACGTGTCCGAATGCGTCCTTCGCCTCTTCCTGCACCACAACACCTTTTCCGAACTTAGCGCCCTCGGCCACTACAACTATGCTGAAATCTTTGCCCCTACTATGCCTCGTCTTCAGGAGCCCGCAAATCTCTTCTAAATCTATCTCGAGTTCAGGTATTAAGACAATATCCGCACCGCCTGCAATACCTGCATGGACTGCTATCCACCCGGCATGACGCCCCATAACCTCTACCACCATAATCCTGTGATGGCTCTCGGCTGTAGTATGAAGCCTATCTATGGCTTCGGTTGCTATATTGACTGCCGTATCAAAACCGAATGTATAATCGGTGCAGGAGACATCATTGTCGATAGTCTTAGGTACACCTACAACCTTAAGCCCGTCCTGGTAAAGCTTATTAGCCACCCCCAGCGTATCCTCTCCTCCTATTGCTATCAGCGCATCTACTTTAAGCTTTTTGAAGTTCTCCTTCGCCAGCTTAACCCCGCCCTGCTCCTTGTAGGGGTTGGTCCTGCTCGTCCCTAAGATGGTACCACCTTTATGCAGAATACCTGATACGGCATATACCCCAAGCTCCAATGAATCATTATCCAGTAGGCCCTTCCACCCATTTCTTATGCCTACCACTTCCCATCCAAGTGAGATAGCCTTTCTGACAACTGCCCTTATAACAGGGTTTAGTCCGGGGCAATCTCCGCCTCCTGTCAATACCCCTATCCTCTTGATCATCCTCTATCCTCCTTGCTATATTTTTCTCGTGGTTATTCTGTACCGTACTCTATGCCCCTAAAGACCGGCTTCTCTTCTTCTTGCTTTACCGGTTGGGGCTTCTCTCGTTTCTCTTTATCTTTATATGAGATCTTATTTATGTGGACCTTGACCGATATCGTCTCTTCTATGCCAAGCATCTCTTGTATATGCGCTTTGATTATGCCCTGGATCTTCTCGGTAGTCTCCGGAAGGTTGGCATTAGAAACAAGTGTAACACGCGTTATTATCTCGACACCTCTCTTGCTGGCGCTGACCAAGGGCTTAAGTTCCTTGACCTCGGGTAATTCAATTGCTATCCTTCGTATAAACTCCTCTATGGCAGCCAGCGATACCGTAACCTGCCCATCGGGATTTTCAAAAGCTATGGTCCTTTCACGGCGCATCCTGCCTGATGAAAATTGAAAGAGCAATAGGCTGACCAATACCAAAGCTGCTCCGCCGCCGCCGATTAACATGCGCGCGTCAGATGGTGTGTATAGATAATCCATTGTGTAATCTACGTAACTTCGCGGCAGAAAATCGAAGCAGATGGCAGCCAAACACAAGCCGATCGCAATTATTACAAGTGTATAGCAAAACATGGTAAAGCCGCTTAAGCCCTTCATCAGAAACCTCCTCTATTTGTATTTATATGTATGCCACGCACCCTTACATTTACCTGAGCCGGCGCAACTCTTACTGCCTCTTCTACCCTGCGCCTTACATTCTCCTGAACCTCTGTTGCCACAGATGGTATGGCGACTCCAAAATCTACGATTATCGATAGGTCTATCTTCAGACTGCCATCGGATTCGGAAACGAGTTTTATGCCGGGTTTAAAACCCCTGCCTCCAAAAAGACCTTTTAGCTTAGACTTTATATCGTCGCCCACACTATAGACGCCCTCTGTCTCCTTGGCGGCTTGTATGGCTATGGAAGCCATAACATCTTCATTTATCTCAAAGGTGCCCAATTCTGTGTTAGTCACTTCTTTCATGATGTCACGCGCTCTCGCTATTTTTCGGCAAATAATGTATCTACAAAGTCTGTGGTAACCTGTCCTCTACGGAATCGAGGATTATTTAAGACCTCTTTATGAAAAGGTATGGTCGTCTTTATCGGGCCTATTACATATTCACCTAATGCCCTCAGCATCCTGTCTATAACTTCGGTACGCTTTTTGCCATGGACGATTAGCTTACCCAACATGGAATCGTAATAAGGTGATACCTCATATCCATGGTACACATGAGTGTCGAGACGTATACCGGGGCCGCCGGGTGCTATATAATCGAGCACCTTGCCCGGTGAAGGCATGAACTCTTTATCAGGGTCTTCGGCATTTATCCTGCACTCCATGGCGCATCCATTGAACTCTATCTCATCCTGCTTTAACGTCAACTTCGACCCATTCGCTATCTTGATC
>JABMSB010000077.1 GCA_013202205.1 Candidatus Omnitrophota bacterium | reverse complement strand
TGGGGCATGGCTACACCGCATGCAAACCTCCCACGTGGTACTCGCGTCAAGGTCGGCACTACAGGAACACTGGAGAGATACTCTTTGGCCCTGCCCGCCTCGATGATGGTTCACAAAACCTGATGGGTGCCCTTCATACATCGATGGGCAATGTCGGCGCAAAGGATATCAAAGAGATGCAGCTTACAGAGATCATAATCGCTCCATCGATACGCACAGAGGGTAAAGTATTCCAGGCATCCCAGCGCATAGGGATGTGTAAATAAAGAAAGCCGCCAAAGCAATACCGAACGGTAAGGTAACGTGAAACACGTCGATTTCGCACATCTGCACGTCCACACTCAATACAGTCTTCTCGATGGTGCCTGCCAGCTGCCCCGACTGATCAAAATGGCCAAGAAACACCGCATGCCGGCCGTTGCCATGACCGACCATGGAAATATGTTCGGCGCCATAGAATTCTACCAGCACGCGATCTCAGGCGGTGTAAAGCCGATAATAGGGTGTGAGGTCTATCTTGCTCCGGAGAGCCGCTTCGAGAAGTCTTCCCACGGAATACAGGAAGCGGCATTCCATCTGATACTCTTAGCCAAGGATGAGACAGGATATAAAAATTTACTTAAACTCGTATCGGCAGGGTATCTCGAAGGTTTCTACTACCGCCCCCGCATAGACAAAGAACTCCTGAGCAAACATTCAAAAGGGCTGGTATGTTTCTCCGCATGTCTCGCCGGTGAAATTTCCCATCTCATATTAACGAAACAGCTCGATCAGGCGCGCCGCGTGTGCGACGAGTACCGCTCTATCTTTGAGAAGGGTGATTTCTATCTGGAGCTCCAGGATAATAAGATCCCGGAACAGAACGAGGTCAATAAGGAGCTTATCACGCTCTCCAAAGATTTATCTATACCCCTGATCGCCACAGGAGATGTCCACTATCTTGAGAAAGAGGATGCGCGTGCGCACGAAGCCCTTCTCTGCATACAGACACAGACGACGCTGGATGATCCGCAGCGTATGCGTTTTCAGACGGATGAATTCTATTTCAAGAGCTATGACGAGATAAGCCGCAATCTTGGCAGAGAAGCGCCTGAGTCGATCACGAATACCATAGAGGTTGTTGAGAAGTGCAACCTGGAGTTTGATTTTAAAGAGACGCACCTGCCGCAGTATCAGCCGCCAAAGGGTATAAAGAAAGAGGCCTACCTGCGCCAACTCTGTAATGAGGGGTTGAGACGCCGATTCGATAATATCGACAGCACTATAGAGAAGAGGGTAGATCATGAACTTGAATTGATAAAGAAGGCAGGCTATACGAGCTACTTTCTCATAGCGTGGGATTTTATAAGTTATGCCAAGAGTAAAGGTATACCGGTCGGTCCGGGCAGAGGCTCGGCAGCAGGGAGCCTGGTAAGTTATTCGCTTGGAATTACCGATATAAACCCGCTCGATTATGATCTCCTCTTTGAACGTTTTTTAAATCCGGAGCGTGTTTCACTCCCTGACATCGATATAGATTTTTGCTATGAGCGGAGGGGTGAGGTCATAGAGTATGTCACGCAGAAGTACGGTAAGGATAACGTTGCCCAGATAATAACCTTTGGCACTATGGGTCCCAAGGCTATCATAAGAGATGTAGGCCGCGTAATGGCCATACCCTATGCAGATGTCGACAGAATTGCAAAGTTGGTCCCAAATGAACTGAATATCACATTGAAAGCCGCCCTTGATGGAGAACCCGAACTTAAGAAGCTTTACGAAGAAGACCCGCAGATCACAACACTGATAAATACCTCGCTATCCTTAGAAGGGCTTACCCGTCACGCCTCAACCCATGCCGCCGGTGTTGTTATAAGCGATAAGCCTCTCTCGGAATATATACCACTCTTTAAGTCGAAGGATGACCAGATCACGACCGGGTTTTCGATGGGCTCACTTGAGAAGATAGGCCTTCTTAAGATGGATTTTCTGGGGCTTCGCACACTTACCGTTATTTCAGAGGCGCTCAAGATAATTAAGAGGACCAGGGGCGAAGATATAAATATAGAGAAGATAGTGCTAAATGATAAAAAGACTTACGAACTCTTAAGCAGGTCTGAATCTATCGGCGTCTTTCAGCTGGAAAGTTCCGGCATGCGCGATATCCTAAGAAAGCTTAAACCGGAACGGTTCGAAGATATAATTGCCCTCCTTGCGCTCTTTAGGCCGGGACCGATAGGAAGCGGTATGGTCGATGATTTTATGGCCCGCAAACACGGCAAGATAGAGATCGTCTACGACCACCCGAGCCTTGAACCGGTACTTAAAGATACATACGGCATCATAATCTATCAGGAGCAGGTCATGCGTATCGCGAGCGACCTGGCGGGTTTTAGCCTATCCCAAGCAGATTCGCTCAGGCGTGCGATGGCCAAGAAGACACCTGAAGTGATGACAGAAGCGCGAAAACATTTTATAGATGGCGCCATCAGAAACGGAGTCGACATCCATATAGCCGATAAGACATTCAACCTGATAGAATATTTTGCAGGATACGGATTTAACAAATCGCATAGCGCTGCATACGCGATGATATCTTACAGGACAGCATACCTGAAGGCCAATTACCCTATTGAGTTCATGACGGCGCTGCTTACCTCTGAAAAAGATAATACCGACAAGGTGGCTTTATATATCAAGGAATGCGAGCATATGGGGATCGAAGTCCTGCCTCCGGATGTCAACGAAAGTTTTGCGCGGTTTACGGTAGTCGATGAAGTTATCAGGTTTGGCCTGGCTGCCGTAAAGAACGTAGGCCATGGTGCGATAGAATCGATAATCGCAGTGCGCAAAAAGGAAGGACGCTTTGAATCGCTCTATGAATTTTGTGAGCGCATCGATTCGCGCCTTGTAAACCGGAAGGTAATTGAGAGTCTTATAAAATGCGGTGCCTTTGATAGCATTGGCCTGCACAGGTCACAGATGATGGCGATAATCGATCGGGCGCTTGAAGTAGCGGGCGATGTCCAGAAAGACCGCCATAACGGGCAGCTCTCTTTCTTCGATACGTTTGAGGATGAGGACGATTTCAAAAAGACCTTCCAGAAGATACCGCAGATACCTGAATGGCCTGAAAATCAGCTGTTGGCCTTTGAAAAAGCGCTTTTAGGATTTTACGTTACTAAACATCCTTTGATGCGTTATGAGAGGATTCTTAGGAGTTTTTCTACCCGCCCGATGACAGAGCTGGCTTCCCTAAGGGATGGGGAAGAGGTCTTCTTGGGAGGCATAATCAGTAAGCTTAAGCTTACCACGACCAAGCGCACAGGAGAGAAGATGGCTATACTGACCCTTGAGGATCTCGATGGATCAATCGAAACCCTGGTCTTCCCCAGCGCATTCCAGGGTGCATCTAAACATATGAGGATGGATGCACTGGTCTTTATAAAGGGCCGGATAAGCCTTCGTGAGGAGGAGTCCAAACTTATGGCAAATGAGCTGGTGCCGATGGAAGAGGTGCAACAGCGATACACCAAGAGCGTTGACATAAATATTGTGACTACAGGCTTTGAAAAAGAGTCATTAAACGATCTCAAAGGTGTATTGGCGACTTATCGGGGGTCGATACCTGTATATCTAAACCTTCTGCATGGAGATGAGAAGAGAACAAGGGTGGCTATTGGCAGAGAGTTGTATGTCAAGCCATCACATGAACTTATAGAAAAGATCGAAGAGATGTTAGGGGAGGGGGCCGTAACCTTCTCCAGCTCAAATTGAAGATAGAGACATATTTAACCTAACCTTTTCTATATAGTGGGGTTGGGTATTTTTGGGTAAAGAATTTATAAAAAAGGCCTTGACAATGAAATATTTTTATGTTATTATGACATCAATAGTTACGAAATTTTAATCTAAAAGGAGATGTTGCTATGACATTGACTAAAAAAGATATCGTCATGAAGATCGCCGAAGAGACCAGTGTTAAACAGATAGATGTCAAGAAGGTGGTCCAGAGAGCATTAGACCATATTATAGGGAGTCTCTCAAAGGGCGAGACAGTCGAATTGCGCAACTT
>JABMSB010000076.1 GCA_013202205.1 Candidatus Omnitrophota bacterium | reverse complement strand
GTTGTGATAGAAGTCGGTATAGATGTACCCAACGCTACAGTAATGGTGATCGAAAATGCCGAACGCTTTGGCTTAAGCCAGCTGCATCAGCTGCGCGGCAGAATAGGCAGGGGAGAGCATATATCTTTCTGCATATTGCTCGGTGATCCAAAGACCGATGCATCTGAGAGGCGCCTTGCAGTGATGGTCGAATCGAGCGATGGTTTTAAGATAGCCGAGGAGGACCTCGATATACGCGGACCGGGTGAGATATTCGGCACAAGGCAGCATGGGTTACCTGAGGTGAGGTTCGGCAATATAGCCAGGGATATGGAAATCATGGATATAGCCCGCAAAGAGGCATTTGAACTGGTGAGGAATGACTCTAAGCTTGCAGATTCACATAACGCCTACATTCGAGAAGAATTGAACCGCCGTTTCCGCGGCAAATTAGATCTGATAAAGGTGGGATAAGATGAGAGTAATCGGTGGTAAATACGGGGGCAGGCGGCTAAAGATACCTAAGGCGGTCTCTATCAATCCTACGCAGGATAGGGTGAGGGAGGCGGTCTTTAATATATTGCGTGTTAAGGTAGAATCGGCAAGCGTGCTTGATCTATTTGCCGGCAGTGGGGCCTTTGGCATAGAGGCCTTATCGCGCGGCGCTGAAGAAGTCCTATTTGTAGAGAAAGATGGAAGATGCATTTCTACCATAAAAGATAACCTTGAATCACTCGCCATATCGATTGGTACAAAGATCTGGTGCATGGATGCGCTGGCTGCGCTAAAAAAGCTAGAAAAGGGAGGCCCTAAGTTCGGCCTTATCTTCTCCGACCCCCCATACCACAAGGGGTTAGCAAAAAAGTTCTTGCTTACACTCGACCTTTGTGATATACTACTCACTTCTGCTTTGATAGTTTTAGAACACCACAAGAGGGATGAGCTTGCGGAAGAGCTCGTTAATTTAACTCTTTTGCGTACATATAGTTACGGAGAAAAGAGAATTTCCCTATATAATAATATTAAGAGGTAATCATGTCTAAGAAGGCAGTCTATCCCGGCACATTTGACCCGATCACCAACGGCCATATCGACCTTATAAAGAGGGCGGCTCGGATATTCGAGGAAGTTACTGTAGCCGTTGCGTACTCAAAGGATAAGGAGCCCTTATTCAGCGTAAAAGAGAGGGTAGAGATGCTTAAAAAGGTGACCAAAGGCTTGAAGAATGTCGAGGTCGACTCTTTTGATGGGCTGGCTGTAGATTATGTGATCCGCAAGAAGGCGAATGTCATCATACGCGGTTTGAGGATGATATCAGACTTTGAATATGAATTCCAGATGGCCCTGACCAATCGCAAACTCAGGCCTGAAGTTGAGACGATCTTCCTGATGCCCCATGAAAACTATTCATACCTCTCAAGCAAGTTGATAAAGGAGGCATCTTCTCTCGGCGCCGATGTGGAGAAGTTTGTACCGGACTTTATCGCCAGGGAGTTAAAGAAAAGGCTTGGAAAAAGGAAAAAGAAGTGAATCACTTAGATAAAATAAGAGCGAGGGCAAGAAAAAGTTTGCGTAAGATCGTATTGCCGGAGGGCGATGAGCCAAGGGTGGTTGAAGCGGCGATACGAGTTAAGAAAGAGGGAATAGCCGATCCGATCCTTTTGGGTGCCTCAGGCGGTAGCGGGCTGGAAATGGTCGATCCCCGGACTTCTCCCCATATTGATAAGATGGCAGCAAAATTTTATGAGCTTCGCAAATCTAAAGGGATAAGCGAAGAGCAAGCGAAAGATACGTTGTTACGCGATAGAGTCTATTATGCAGCGCTTATGGTAAGGCTTGGCATGGCAGATGGGTTTGTAGCCGGCGCAGCTCACACGACATCGAATGTAGCGCGCGCCGCTATACATTGCATGGAGATAGATAGAACGGCCAGGGTGGTATCGAGCTCTTTTCTTATTATGCTCGATGACAAGAGTTTTGGTGAAGACGGACTTTTAGTCTTTGCTGACTGCGGTATCGTACCGGACCCATCCGCAAAGCAGATGGCAGGCATCGCAATATCCTCCGCAGGACTATTGAGATCACTTCTCGGGGTAGAGCCGAGGGTTGCCATGCTCAGTTATTCGACAAAGGGAAGCGCAAAAGGTGATCTGGTAGATAAAGTCAGGGAAGCCACAGAGCTTGCAAAGAAGAAGGAGAAGGGCCTTATAATAGATGGCGAGATGCAGGTCGATAGCGCCCTGATACCGGATGTTGCAAAGATAAAATGTCCGAAGAGCCCGGTCGGCGGCAAGGCAAATGTCCTCATATTTCCAAACTTAGATAGCGGCAACATAGCGTATAAACTTATCCAGCGCATTGCGGGTGCAAGGGTTGTCGGGCCACTTTTGCAGGGATTGAAGCAGCCGTGCAGTGATCTCTCAAGAGGCTGCGGAGTAGATGAGATAGTCGATGCCATTACAGCCACAGCAGCGCGGGCACAAACGGCAAAAGGGAGCGCTTAGATAAATGTTAGTACTGGTCGTCAACTGTGGCAGCTCCTCGGTGAAATACCAGCTCTTTGATATGCCGAAGAAGATCTCTGTCGCCAAAGGGTCGATAGAGAGGATCGGCGAGGCAAGATCTTTATTAAGCCACAAAAGCCAAAAGAGAGATACGTTACATAAGACCGTAACGGCCAAAGACCACAAGAGGGCCATGCAAATACTCTTCGACGCCCTTACCTGTGACTCTTGCGGCGTTTTAGATCGGCCGGATGACATAAAGGCAATAGGCCATCGAGTTGTCCATGGCGCTGAGATTTTTAAGAACCCGGCCTTGATCAATAAGAAGGTTTTAAAGAGTATAAGGGGCCTCTCTCGTTTAGCACCGCTCCATAATCCGCCTTCTTTGGCCGGTATAGCCGGATGTATCTCGGTGCTGCCTGAAGTTAAGCAGGTCGCTGTCTTTGACACGGCATTCCATCAGACAATACCCGATAAGGCTTTTACATATGCCATTCCCTACGAATATTATAAGAAGTACCGCATAAGACGATATGGTTTTCATGGTACCAGCCATAAGTATGTTGCAACTGAAGCGGCCAGGGTTTTAAAGAGGCCTCTTTCGCGACTCAAATTGGTCACCTGCCACCTGGGCAATGGATGCAGCGTCGCGGCAGTAGAGAAGGGGAAATCCGTCGATACTTCCATGGGGTTTACACCGCTTGAAGGTTTAGCAATGGGTACGCGCTCGGGCGATATAGATCCGGCAATAGTAAAATTTCTCGTAGAGAAAGAACGAATACCGGTGTCAAAAGTGATCGAGATCTTGAATAAGAAGAGCGGCCTTACAGGCCTCTCCGGCATAGGAAACGATATGCGTGATATACTAAAGGCAAAAGATAGGGGTGACAACAGGGCAAGGCTGGCAATAGATGTATTCGTCTACAGGATTAAAAAGTATATTGGCGCTTATGCTGCCGCAATGGATGGGCTGGATGCGGTAATATTTACCGCCGGCATAGGAGAGAACCAGGGGCGCATAAGACAGATGGTCGCGGGCGGGATAAGAGGGTTATTGAAGAAGTTCAAGACGCGAATACTCGTCATACCTACAAATGAAGAGCTCATGATCGCAGAGGAGACTTACGGGTTACTTAAGAGATAACCACAAACGAAAAAACTGTTATTTGAGAAAAGGAGCGAGAAAAGAATGGCAAATCCGAGAAAAAAACATACGAGCGCACGACAGGCAAAACGCAGGACACACTGGAAGATACGCTTAAATACCCTTGCCACGTGTTCGCACTGCAAAAAGAGAAGGCCTCCGCACCGCATATGTCCGCACTGTGGATACTATAAGGGTAAACCGGTCGTAGTCATCAAGGTAAAAGAGAAGAAGAAGAAAGGCCAGAAATAAAAAAAGGATAATATTACTATGAAGATAGCAATCGACGGAATGGGCGGAGATAATGCCCCGCAAGTTATCGTCAGAGGTGTAGTCGATGGCGTAAATGAATTTGGCCATAATGTGGTAATAGTGGGCGATAAGCTCTCAATAGAGCGTGAACTTTCCGGACTGAAATTTCCTGCAGAAAGAATAGAGGTATGCCATTCTTCCCAGGTCGTTGAGATGGGCGAGTCGCCGGCGGTGACTATCCGTAAGAAGAAAGATTCGTCGATAAGCGTTGGCGTGCGCCTTGTAAAGGAAGGAAAGGCAGACGCATTCGTCTCGGCGGGAAATACAGGCGCTGTCGTATGCGCCGCTACATTATACCTGGGACTTTTGCCGGGAATCGAGCGCGCCGGCATAGCAATAATCTATCCAACACCCGCGGGTATATCTATGTTGATAGATGTAGGCGCCAATATAACGCCAAAGCCGATCCATCTCCTGCAATATGGTTTTATGGGCGACGCCTATTCTAAGCATATACTCGGAAAGAAAAATCCGACCATTGGCCTCTTAAACGTCGGCGAGGAGGAGACGAAGGGGACGGATTTTGTCAAAGAGACGCACAAACTCCTCATCGACAGCATGCTCAACTTCGTAGGCAATATAGAAGGGCGTGACATATTTAGCGGCAAGACAGATGTTATAGTCTGCGATGGCTTTGCAGGCAATGTAGTCCTTAAAGTTGCCGAGAGCCTCACTTTGACTATCAGTAAATTTTTACGTCGTGAGTTAAATAAAAATGTTATCACACGGTTAGGTGCCCTCTTGAGTCGTCCGGCATTCAAGGGCCTTAAGAAAGACCTCGACTATACCGAGTATGGAGGGGCGCCGCTTTTAGGTGTGGCCGGAGCTATAACGATATGCCATGGCTCCTCCAATGCCAAGGCCATAAAGAACGCTGTACGTGTTACGGGCGAATATGTAAATCGCCGTGTTAACGAACATATAGCAGAAGAGATAGCGAGCGATATATCTTAAGAGCAGAAAAGGGGGATCTCTTAAATTATGAGCACTAAATTAAAACGGCAAAGGCGCGTAGGAATAATAGGGACAGGATACTATCTGCCGCCCCGAAAACTTACCAATGCCGATCTTGAAAAATTAGTTAAAACGACTGACGAATGGATAACGACACGTACCGGCATTAAGGAGCGCCGCATAGCCGATGACGATGTAGCTGTAAGTGATCTCGCAGTCGAGGCGGCGGAGAGGGCGTTAAAGAAGGCAAAGCTCAAGGCAGAGGATGTAGAGCTTCTCATCGTCGCTACTATCACCCCGGATATGCTCTTTCCTTCAACGGCGTGCATGGTCCAGGCCAAATTGGGCCTTACAAAGGCGGCTTGCTTTGACATAAGTGCCGCGTGTTCGGGTTTTATCTATGCAATAGCCACAGCTGAAAAGTTTATAAAGGCCGGCGCGTACAAGAATGCCGTAGTTGTCGGTGGCGAAAAGCTTAGCTGCATAACCGACTGGAAGGACCGCTCGACATGTATTCTCTTTGGTGATGGTGCCGGTGCCTGCGTACTGGGGCCTGTAAGGAGCGGAGGAATACTTTCTACACATCTTGGTTCAGACGGCAAGTCTGCGGGATTGTTGGAGCTCCCGGCCGGTGGTTCGCGTATGCCGGCTTCTAAAGAGACCGTCAAGAACAGGCTCCATTATCTTAAGATGAGCGGGAGTGAGCTCTTTAAGATAGCGGTCAGGGTTATGGCAGGGGCGGCCAATAAGGCGATTGAGATGGCAGGATTAAAGTGCAGCCAGATAGATTGCATTATTCCGCACCAGGCGAATATACGTATACTCAATGCGGTAGCCAAAAAGATAGGGCTCGGGCCTGACAAAGTCTATCTAAATATAGAAAGATACGGTAATATGTCGAGCGCCTCGACAGCCGTTGCTTTGGCAGAAGCGGTTGAACGCAGGCGCATAAAGAAGGGTGATATAGTCGTTCTTGATGCCTTCGGAGCCGGCCTTACCTGGGGAGCAATCGTCATAAAATGGTAGATTCGAAGAAAGCGGCATATATATTTCCCGGACAGGGCGCTCAATACGTAGGCATGGGGAAGGGGTTATACGAAACATTCCCCGAGGCCAAAGAGGTATTTGAGAAGGCAAGCGAAATCGTAGGTTTTGATCTTAAGAAGCTCTGTTTCGAAGGCCCCAAAGAAGAGCTGACACGAACTGCAAATAGCCAGGTAGCCATACTCACCACAAGCATTGCCGCACTACGTAGTTTCATTTCAGAAAAAAAATCCGCCAATTTAGATATTTGTGCCTCATTAGGTTTAAGCCTTGGCGAATATACCGCCCTGATAGCGGCCGGAGCCATCTCTTTTGAAGAAGGGCTCCGTCTTGTTAAACTGCGCGGCCAGTTTATGGAAGAGGCGGCTATTCAGAATCCCGGCACGATGAGTTCGATAATAGGGCTCTCTGTCGACGATGCTGAAGAGATCGCGAAGAGTACGAATACAGAGATAGCAAACTTGAATTGCCCGGGACAGGTTGTCATCTCCGGCAAGAAGGAACAGATAGAAGAGGCCAACCGGATAGCAAAGGAGAAGGGCGCGAAGAGGTGTATTATGCTGGATGTGAGCGGCGCCTTCCATTCTTCTGCCATGGATCCCGCAAGGGATAAGTTGAAACCAGAGATAGAGAAGGCCAATATCCGATCGCCCAAAATACCCGTTGTGGCAAATCACACCGCATTATTTGAGGAGTCTCCGGATCAGATCAAAGAGAACCTGATCCATCAGGTTAACCACCGCACGCGCTGGGCCGATTCAATCTCGCTCGTGGCATCAGGTGGAGTAGGGATCTTCTTTGAGATAGGCCCCGGCAAGGTATTAAAAGGCCTGCTTCGGCGCATAAATTCCGACCTGACCGTTTACAATATCGAAACCCCGCAGGATGTCGAGAGCATATAACCGGAATTTCCTTGACAAAAACGGCATTTTTGATATAATTAGCATATCCTCATATAATCAGAGAGTAAGCCAGATAAAGCGACATAAGGTTTGGTTGAAGGGGTGGGTGATTTTATGGGCGAGGTCATCTTGACAGTTCGTGAACTGGCAGATTACCTTAAGATGAAGCCGATTACCATATACAAGCATGCCTCGGAAGGCAAGCTGCCGGGATTTAAGGTCGGCTCACACTGGCGGTTTAAGAAGGAAACGATAGATAACTGGATTGCCGGTCAAGAAAACTCTAAGTTCTGTTTAGAAAGGAAGTAATGCCAGATGTTTTTAAAACATCTGGATTTTTTATTAGTTTATGGCAATAAAGACGCGTACTACACACAATCTTTCATTGAAAAATAAAAAGATTCTGGTAACGGCCGGCCCTACATGGGTCAAACTGGATGCTGTCAGGGTCATTACCAATATCTTTACAGGCCTAACGGGTTGCCGTATAGCCGAGGAGGCAGCTTGTCGAGGAGCAAGGGTAACGCTCCTTTTGGGTCCCGGCGGCGCAGCGCCCAGGCCAAAACGCGCCGGCCGCATCAAGATTGTCAGGTTCAGGTACTTTGATGATTTGAGGCGTCTTTTGCGAAAGGAGCTGCGGACGGGTCGTTATAACGCGTTAATACACTCAGCTGCTGTCAGCGATTTCGCGCCAAGGTCTTTGAAAAGAAGGAAGATGAGCTCAAGCACCGGGAAGACGATATCGCTTGTGCCGCTGCCGAAACTCATAGATAGAGTCAGGCAATGGGCCCCCGATATATTTTTAATTAAATTCAAGCTCGTTGTCGGGGTTAGCGCGTCCGGGTTGCGGCAGGTGGGACGCAGGAGCTTATCGGATTCAGATCTTCTGGTGGCCAACACCGCAGATAAAGATGGTACCATTAAAGCAACATATATAATAAATAAGAATGAAGGTATTTGTGAAAAGATAGCAAAGAGGAGTGAATTACCCAAAAAACTTTTGAATCTTATCCAATAGAGGGGGATAAAGATGCAGATAAAATTGCTTATCGTTGATGACGAAGTAGATGTATGTGATTATGCCAAATCGTTCTTTGAAGAGAGAGGTCTTAAGGTCTTTACTTCACTCAATGGTGAAGGCGCCCTGGAGATTATAAAGAGAGATAAGCCGCATATAATGCTGCTCGATGTCAAGATGAAGGGCATCGATGGTATAGAGGTCCTGAAGAAGGCAAAAGAGATCAGGCCTGAACTAGAGATCATAATGGTTACTGCCGTTGAAGATGAGGGAAAGATAGCCGAGGCGAAGAACCTGGGCGCGCGTGACTACGTCACAAAACCTCTCGTGTTAGATGAGCTTGAAAGCACGGTATGTTCATTAGCTGATCAACTGGGAGCCAAATCTCGTAAATAGCAGATAGGATTATGGCGAATAGGACTTTTCACAAGGAACCGGATAATATGATCCCAAGCTGGGCAAAGATACAAAACTGGTTTATTAACCAAGCTACTCAAAAAGAAGAGGGTGGCAGAGGGGGCCAGTCTATGCCCGACCTAGAGGTGCCTCAGAAGCCAAAGTTCGACTATCAGGCGGCACTTGAAGATGCCTCTAAGTCTATGATACGTTTCCGTAAGCCGGAACACCTTATCCGTAGAGTCATTAAGATGATAGACGATGAAGTGGGTGTGAGCCATACAGGCATACTCCTCTTTAAAGAAGGGAAAGGGTCTTACGAACTTATCGACAGTAAAGGCAAGGGCGGGGATAAGATACCGATCGGGTATATAAGACTGCAGCAGTCTAGCCCTTTGATAGAGATATTCTCACAGAGGGAAAATTATCTGTTAAGTGAAAATGGCGCACTGATATATGATGATATATACGATTTACTCCATAGCGAAAAAGAAGACCCGGTGCTTCAAAAGGTTCAGAAGGTTAAGCTGGCCAAGACCTTGGCCCAGATGGACCTATTGAGGGCGTCGGTCTGTATCCCGAGCTATTTCAAGAAGACACTCCTGGGCGTCCTCGTCTTAGGAGATAAGATATCACGGGAGAAATTTCAGCGGGAGGAGATAAGCTTCTTCGTTACCCTTGCCAATGATGCAGCAATGGCCATAACAAACGCAAAGCTTATCAGCAGCCTCCAGGACAAGATAAAAGAGATTGCCCATTTATATGAGAAGGAGCACAAGTTGTTTATACACGTTTCAGTTGCTCTGGCGACCGCTATCGATGCAAGAGACCCATATACACACGGCCATACAGAACGGGTGACCAGTTATGCCGACGCCATATCGGATGCGTTGGCCGATGCAAAGGAAGCCGAAGGTATTAAGAATTTCAGGGAGTCACTCCATATAGCGGCACTCCTGCACGACATAGGCAAGATAGGCGTATCGGATAATATACTCAACAAGAAAGGCAAATTGACTCCTGAGGAGTACGAGGAGGTCAAGGAACACTCGAATATAGGAGCTGCGATCCTGCATCCCATCAGAGAGCTCGGGTCAGACATAATAGATACTGTCAGACATCATCAGGAGCGCTATGATGGCAGCGGTTATCCGGCAGGACTGAAGGGCAAGGGTATACCGCTCATGGCACGAATAGTGGCAGTGGCGGACACCTTCGACGCCTTGACCACAGACCGGCCCTACAGGGAAAGGATAATGGAGGAGTTGAGCGTGCAGGTCATAGCGAAGGGTTCCGGGACACAATTCGACCCCGATATTGTGCAGGCATTTCTTAACGCCTATAGGAGCGGCACACTGACAGGGACGCGCTTAAATATAAGGGCCATGGGCTTTAAATGGGAGGATAAGAATAAATGAGCAAGATGTTGGAAGACAGAGTTGTCATAATAACAGGCGGTGCGCGGGGAATAGGAAAGGAGGTGGCCGGTCTATTTGTATCAGAAGGTGCAAAGGCGGTTATATGTGATGTAAACCCCCAGGATCTTGAGAATTCCCAAAAAGATCTGAGTGCAAATGGCGCAGAGGTCATGGCGCTCCAAATTGACGTGACAAAGGCTGACCAGGTTGAGGATATGGTCAACAAAACGCTTGACAAATTTGGGAAAATTGATATACTAATCAACAATGCGGGAATAACCCGCGATGCACTTTTGATGCGGATGAAGGAATCTGACTGGGACGCGGTCTTAAACGTCAATCTTAAAGGTACTTTCAATTGCATCAAAGCGGTGATGCGGCCGATGATGAAACAACGCAAGGGCAAGATAGTGAATATAGCCTCTATCATCGGGTTGATGGGCAATGCCGGGCAAGCCAATTATGCCGCCTCAAAGGGTGGTGTGATCGCCCTGACCAAGACAGCAGCAAAAGAGCTTGCCTCACGCAATGTAAACGTAAACGCGATCGCCCCGGGTTTTATACAGACTGAGATGACGAAGAAACTCCCTGAGGCGAGCAAAGAGGCGATGCTGAAGTTGATACCCACAGGTAAGTTTGGTCAACCGCTCGATGTTGCGAAGACAGCACTCTTTTTAGCTAGTGAGCTTTCAGATTATATCACAGGTGAAGTTATAAAAGTCGATGGTGGAATGGTAATGTAACTAAATGGAGGAAGGCAATGGCAGTAGCTGATAAAGTGAAGTCGATTATAGCGGAACAGCTGGGTGTTAAGGTGGAAGAGGTAACCGAAACGGCGTCTTTCATAGATGATCTTGGCGCAGATTCACTGGATACAGTCGAGCTCGTCATGGCTCTGGAGGAGGAGTTTGGCATCGAGATACCCGATGAGGATGCCGAAAAGATGACCAATGTAGGCGAATCTATAAAGTACATAGAGGAGAAGGCGAAAGCCACTACCTAAGTAATTTTATGTCAAAAATTAGACGTGTTGTGCTGACGGGTGTGGGAGCAATCACACCCGTTGGTAATAATAAGGAACTATTCTGGGATTCTCTCGTTAACGGTAAGAGTGGTGTTGCTCCCCTTACGGCATTTGATCATGCCGAATTCAATTCCCACATAGCAGCAGAGGTAAAGGATTTTGATCCATCCCTTTACATGGATTCCAAGGACATAAAACATATGGACCGGTTTGTCCACTTTGGTGTTTCCGCCGGCCTTATGGCTTGTGCCGACGGTAAGCTTGACATGAGCAAAGAGGACCCGTTTAGGGTAGGTGTTGTCATAGGCTCAGGCATAGGAGGCCTCCACTCGATCGAGGCCCAGTGCTACCAGTACAAGGAAAAGGGCGCCTCGCGCATATCGCCATTTCTCATACCGCGATTAATCGTCAATATGGCCCCGGGACTGCTTTCTATAAAAATAAAGGCGAGAGGGCCTAATACCTCTGTCGCGACCGCATGCGCTACAGGGACTCACGCTATCGGTGATGCCTTAAGGATTATTCAACGCAACGAGGCAGATGTTATGGTGGCCGGAGGCGCGGAAGGGTGTATAACGCCCCTTGGGTTTGGTGGTTTCTGTGCCCTCAAGGCTCTCTCCAAAAGAAGTGATGAACCCCAGCGCGCAAGCCGGCCATTCGATAAGGATCGAGATGGTTTTGTCATGGGCGAGGGGGCAGGTATAGTTGTTTTGGAGGAGCTGGGGCATGCGCGCAAAAGAGGTGCCAAGATATACTGTGAGTTGATAGGGTATGGCATGTCTGCCGATGCCTACCACATAACCGCGCCCGATCCGGATGCAGAGGGTGCCGCATATTGCATGAAGAGGACGCTGGATGACGCAGGGCTAAAGCCGAAAGATGTTGATTATATCAATGCGCACGGCACCTCAACCCAATTGAACGATCAGATGGAGACGGCTGCTATCAAAAAGGTTTTCGGTGATCACGCCAAGAAAGTCGCGGTCAGTTCCATAAAATCCATGACAGGACACCTCCTGGGAGCTGCCGGGGGTGTCGAGGTGATAACATGTGCTATGACGATCCAGGAAGGCATAATTACACCTACCATAAATTACGAAATACCTGACCCCAATTGCGATCTTGATTATGTACCGAATAAAGCGCGCAAGGCCAAGGTGAAGGTAGCCATTACCAATTCTTTCGGTTTCGGCGGGCACAACGCCACGTTGGCACTGCGCGAATTCAAAGGCTGATCTTGTGTGTCAGATAGATAAGGAGCGATATGGTTCTGAAGAAGACCATACTTTTAGGTGAGATGCTGGTCGACAGGAAATTGATCACCATTGAACAGCTCGATATAGCCCTTGCAGAACACAAGAAGACGAGTGATTTCATCGGTTCAACCCTCATCAAGCTGGGATTCGTTACAGAAGAACAGCTCCTACCAATCCTCTCAGAGCAGATCGGTGTAGAATACGTCCATATAGACAAATTAAGGATAGACCACAAGGTAATAAAGGATGTGCCCGCCAAATTTGCCTGCCACTATAAGCTTATGCCCGTAAGGAAGAAGGGAAAGACTCTCACCCTTGCCGTTACTGACCCACTCGATATACATACCTTAGATGACCTTAAATTACTGCTTAACTGTGAGGTCAATGTTGTCCTCGGCGGCGAGAAGGATATCCTTGAAGGCATACGCAAATATTATGGGATAGGCGCAGATACGATAGAGAAGATCATCGCAGAAACCGCACCCAAGACAAAGATGGAGGTAGAGTCGCAGGAGACCCAGGACATAGAGGCGATGGCCGAGGATGCCTCAATAATAAAATTTGTGAATCAACTCTTCCTGCAGGCATATAAAGACCGGGCGACGGATATCCATATCGAACCCTATGAAGATGAGCTAAAGGTTCGCTATCGCGTTGACGGCATACTCTATGATGCCACGATCCCCCCCGACATAAAACATTTTCAGGCAGCTATCACCTCACGCATAAAGGTAATGGCAGAGCTCAATATTGCCGAGAGGCGCCTTCCTCAGGACGGACGGATTAAGGTTAAGGTGAGCGGTGAAGATCTGGACCTGCGAATATCGATTCTGCCGACGCCCTTTGGAGAAAGTGTAAATATAAGGCTGCTCAGCACGAATATTCTCTATGGTTTAAAGAACCTCGGGCTTCTTCCGCATGATCTTAAGATCATAGAGGCGATGATAAAGAAGCCTCACGGGATAGTATTTGTGACAGGGCCGACCGGCAGCGGCAAGACTACGACACTCTATGCGTATCTTGCGAAGATCAATAACAAGGATAAGAAGATAATAACGATAGAGGATCCGATAGAGTACCAGATGAAGGGTATAACGCAATTGCAGGTCTTACCGAAGATAGGCTTGACCTTTGCGCAGGGACTCCGTTCGATGTTGCGCCATGACCCTGACATCATGATGGTCGGAGAAGTTCGTGACTATGAAACGGCAGAGATAACGATACGTGTCGCTCTCACAGGCCACCTTGTTTTCAGTACGCTCCATACGAATGATGCCCCGGGTGCGGTGACGAGGTTGCTCGATATGGGTGTTGAACCGTTTCTTGTTGCAAGTTCTGTTGAATGTATAGTGGCGCAGAGATTGGTAAGGACAGTATGCCCGGAGTGTAAGGTCCCGATCAAAGATAAGGCCGGTATCGGAAAGGAATTTGGCATAAAGAACCTGCCCGATATCGAAATATACGAAGGTAAAGGCTGCCAGGCGTGTAAATTTACAGGGTACAAGGGCAGGACTGCTATCTATGAGATGCTTATTATGAATGAACCTATAAAGGAATTGATCTTAACACGTACATCATCTGACCAGATACGGAAGAAGGCAATAGAGCTGGGGATGCGTACATTGCGCCAGGATGGATGGGAAAAAGTCTTGATGGGCATCACGACACCAAGCGAAGTTTTGAGGGTTACCCAGGAAGAGGGGATAGAGTAAGGTCCCTTTCGATCTTTTTTAACTATTTTACTTAGGTGCCCTTGACAAGGCTCATTTTATGTGATATATTTTAGATACACGGGGGACGCGAAGTGCCCCAGCGTATAATCGCAAACCACCCGAAAGGATGGGGCGGGCATAAGCCTGGTTCCAGATGACCGGAACCGCAAAGCCAAGAGCCTAAAGGTGTTGCGAAACACCCAAGGTAGTCTGGCTACCGTGAAAATTCAAAGCCCTGACCAAACGGTCAGGGCTTTTTCTATTCAAATTCAACTCAACATCTGTAAAATAATAAATAGCCAGATATGCCTCTTTTTCGCCAACACTCAAGACGTTTCTACTTCCAATCGGGAACCTATCCTAAACCCAATCGGGAATCTGTACCCTCCCTAAGTCAAGAATAGGTTTTTGATCCACGCAACATCGACCGGATCATGAAACCCCATTATTATCACTGTGTTCCTACCCGACTCCACCTTTACGTAATCCCCGCATTCTACCCAGAAACATCTTCCATCCAGGTTATAGGTACACCTCTTAAAAAATTCGCACCTGCCACAATTTTCAGGGATCTTCTTTGTGAACATCATACCTACCCTTACCTTTCTCTCCTTGGCTCCAGTCGTTTGCATTGTGTTGCTCCTATGAAATTGCTACCTTCTTCAGGACAAAAATAAGTGCTCAAAATAAAAGCACATATAAATATTATATCATAGTGGTTCCCTTGTGTCAAATCTGAGTTTCGTAATAACTAACTTTTTAAAGGGTTTTACTAAGATTGCTAAAAGTTAGCTTTCAATTTTTCTTTATAACTTGCATGTTTTAAAGATGTTAGGAATTTTACTTTTAGGATAAAAAAAGTTAGTCTTTTTAACAGCCATTATTGGTTTTTCCGGGATTTGGCCTCAAAAATGGAACTCTAAAAAGTCTGTCTTTTACTCAAATTTTATAGGCATCTTCCAACATAGCATACATAGAAGACGTACCCAAGCCAGGGGGGGCAGATCCCCGATTGGGTTTAGGATAGGTTCCCGATTGGAAGTAGAAACGTCTTGTCTTGGGGAGGGTTGTGTGCTAAAATCAAGGCATGCCGAGGTTTATCTATAAAGCCAAGGAAGGGTTGAAAAAGATAGTAGAGGGGGTTATCGAGGCCGATAGCAAAAGTTTGGCTGTCGATAAGCTGACTAAATCAGGACTCTTTCCCATTTCGGTAGAAGAGGAGCCTTCCGAAGCTCAAAAGATTAAACGCCGGGAGATAGGGTTCTTTAAGCGCATCAAGACGAGTGATATAGCTCTCTTTACTCGCCAATTATCTGACCTGCTCGATTCAGGAGTAAACCTGCTCCACGCCCTAAATGTTTTAGAAAAACAGACCGAGAGCTTGCAGCTTAAGTCTGTGATCAAAGACCTGTCGAATTTCGTCCGTGACGGCGGTACGTTCTCAGAGGCCCTTATACAACACCCCAAGGTCTTCTCAACCTTCTTTGCCCACATGATACGCGCCGGTGAGACCGGTGGTATGCTTGAGATGGTCCTCAGCCGTTTGAGCCTCTTCATGGAGGCGGATGAAGATTTGCGCGCACGCGTGAAGGCAGCGTTGGCATATCCTGTTCTCATGGCTTCGGTCGGGTGCATGACCATAGTGGTACTCATAACATTTGTCATACCGAAGCTTGTGAGCCTCTTTGCCGATCTGGGGCAAGAACTTCCAGTGCCTACAAAGTTACTTATCGGCACAAGCAATTTCTTCGCAAACTTCTGGCCGTTTTTGCTGATTGGAATTATAATCCTCATATTTTTATACCGACGGATAGATAAGACAAAAGAGGGTAAGCTCGCCAAGGACAGGTTCCGGCTTAAGATACCCGTCATGGGGGATCTTATAAAGAAGTCAGAGATTGCTACATTTGCCCGCACACTCGGTTCGCTTCTTAATAGCGGCGTCCCCATTCTTGATGCGCTCGAAGTGATACACAATACAGCGACCGATGCGGTTTTGCAGAATGAGATAGTTACAATCAAAAAGAGCGTGAGTGAAGGAGAACCCCTTGCGGCGGCGCTGGACGCGAGCTCGTATTTTCCTCCGTTCGTTACGAATATGGTGGCGGTTGGGGAGAAGGGGGGCATACTCGAGAAGTCTCTCTATAAGGTGGCGACCGCATATGAGAAGGAGACGGATAAGGTAATAAAGGTGATGACGAGCCTTTTGGAACCGATACTTATATTAGTGATGGGCCTCATCGTAGGGTTTATAGTAATCGCAATGTTGCTCCCCATATTCCAGATAAATCTAGGCGTTAGGTAATGCCAGAAATTCGCAAGGAAGCCCCCAACGCAAAAAAGAGATCTGCCGATCGATCAGGCTTTACGCTGATCGAACTTGCCCTCGTTGCCCTATTTATCCTCGTCATAACAGTGCTCTCCACACCACGTTTCAGGAGAAGTTATACGGATCTCGAGCTGCGCAGCTCAGTAGCGGATCTTGTGAAGATGACCAGGTATGCCCAGGAGAGGGCTATTGTAGAGAGGGTACCGCTAAAGTTGAATTTTGATTTCAATGAAGGGGAATACTATCTCTCCATAAAGGATCAGGAAGGAGAGGCGTCCGCTTATAAGCGTATGGCAACGCGCTTTGGCAAGACGATACATCTGCCGAAGAGCATTACCCTCGAGGGCGACATGGAAACTATAACATTCTATCCCGACGGACATTCGGATACGACGTCACTAGTGCTGGAAAACGATGATGGCGGAAGCATGGAGTTGGAATTTAAAGGCGTTATGGGTAAGGTGGAGGTCAATGAAGAGATATCGGAATAATCACGCGTTTATGCTGATCGAGATACTCGTATCGATCCTGATCGTTACCATAGGCATCGTCTCTGTCATGAGGGCATTCTCTACTACAATAACGGCTATCAAGGTGTCGCGAGGTTATCTTAAGGCCTCCGCGTGCCTTGAAGAGCGGTTGTGGGAATTCCAGGAACGAGGTGCTATCGGTACCGACATAGAGTTTGAAGGTTCCTTTGACGACGAACATCTCAGATGGGAGCTTGAGACAAAAGATTCCGGACAGGGTGGAGTTAACTTGGTAAATCTAACGGTCTTTTGGAAGGACCGAAAAGACGAACGCTCAATAAATATAAATACTTACCTTGCGGCTGAGGAAGAATGATATGCCAGGACGCGGACTAAAGAGATGGGATGGCCGATCAGGATTTACCATGGTCGAGCTTCTGATAGCGCTGACCATATTTGCTACTGTGGCCATAGCCCTTTATACAGCCTTTAGCCTGGGTGTCAGCGTATGGCGCAGGACAGAGTCGGGGATCGACTTGCACCAGGATGTTCGCGTGAAACTCGAAAGGGTGGCAAAGGACCTGCGCGGCGCAGTTGAATATTCCGGTATACCGTTTGAAGGCGAGCAGTCTCGATTGGTCTTTGCGTCAGTAGTTATGCATCCTGACCCGGAGGCGGAGAAGAGATATCCCCAGATATGCAAAATAGTCTATTCCCTTGAAAGTGACGATGAATCTGAGAGCCTATTGACCAGGGTTGTGGCGGGCAAGGAGTCCGGATTTGACGAAGAATCCACTACGGCGGAGAAGGACCCATTCTTTAACAACGTAGAAGAATTTTCGATCAAGTATGCCTATGCTGGTGAAGAACTCACAGAGTATGATTGGCGCGACAGCTGGGAAGCCGAAGGCGTGCCGCGGGGTATCGAGATCACCCTGTCACTTCAGGACCCATCAGAGGAAAAGAGCAAGCTCGATTTTAAGAAAAAGATATTTATTCCAATAGGCGTTCTTGGCGCAAGCGAATAATTTGGAAAGATAAAGGCAATATGATGTGGACAAAACGAAATGAGAGCGGTACAATATTAATAATGACACTGTGGATACTGGCCATCCTGATACTGCTGGCGGTCGGTATCGGTTTTAGGGCATCGCTCGACCTGAAACTGACAGGTTACAAGATAGATGAGCTGAAGTGCCGGCTCCTTGCCGAGGCCGGTATCGTCTTAGCAAAGTCGCGTCTTCTTGAGGATGGCACAGCGGAAATCGATACGCTATATGAATGTGGGTTTACCCTGGATGAAGAAGAAGAGATAAGTGAGATTTTCGAGGATATTGAATTAAAGGAAGGCAGTTTCAGCATACTGGCCTTTGATGAAGAAGATCTATTTCGTCCGGGCATAGCAGATGAGGAGAGGCGTCTCAATCTCAATTTTGCGACTAAGGAGATGTTGATAGATCTTTTTCCGGGTCGCATAACAGAGGCCCTGGCAGAGAATATATTGGCCTGGCGCGGTGATACCTCGATACCGGAACATAGCTCAGCCCGGGACTATTCAGAATTGCCGTACGAGCTAAAGGGCGAGCCATTCGAATCTCTAGAGGAGATTCTTCTGGTCAAGGATATCGGGCCTGAGGTTTTTTACGGTGAGGACCTTGATGAAGACGGCAAGGTTGACCTTGACGAGAAGGGCCTAAAGGATTATGTTACGGTCTGGGGCGAGGGCGGCAAGGTCAATATAAATACCGCTACCCAGCGGACACTTGAGGCAATAGGTTTTAGTGATAGCGCAGATGTTCTCGTCGCCTATAGAAAAGGCGATGACATGAGTATCGAGGACACTGAAGATAATAGGTATTTTATTAAAAAAGAGGATGTGCTTAATTTCCTGCAGAGCGCGGAAGGCGGAGGGATCGGCGCCGAAGAGGTAGCCAGGTTTACAACGATCCTCGATAATCATATAATATATAAGTCACAGGTCTTTCGCATAATCTCAGAAGGTCTATCGACGGATGGCAAGGTGCGCAAGACCTTAACAGCCATATACCAGAAACAAGATGATTCGGGAGAAAGGTTAAAATTGTTGAGTTTCCATGAAAATTAAATTGACGCGTACAAAAAAGAAAGTAAAGCGTTCAAAGAAGAAAGCGCCCTTAATAAGCGCTTTGGAGATAACGGATCGCTATGTAAAGCTGCTCCAGGCAAGGGGCGCAAAGGGTGCTATCGACATAACGACGGTTGCGATCCGGCCATTGGCATCGAATAGTGACAATGATGTAACGACTGTATTAAATCAACTCTGTGATGAATTCGACGTAAGAAAGTCCTCGGTCTATTTCCATATACCCCGCAAGGCCCTCACCATGCGATACCTATCGATTCCGTCGACTGATCCGGATGAGATCGGAAAGATGGTCTCCCTGCAGGCGGCCAAACAGCTGCCGTATCCGGCCGAGGAGATAATATACGACCACGTAAAGGTCAAAGATGAGCCGAATGGATATGCCAAGGTGCTCCTGGCTATTGCGCACCGGGATGTTGTAAAGAGATCACTCGATCTTTTGGGAAGCGCAGGCATAGACCCACGCATGGTAGCCCTGGATGCCGAGTCATTGGCTCTTTGGTATACGAGGAGGAAGGGTCCCAAGGCTCCTGCGGCGACAGAAGCCCTTATAGAGCTGGATGCAGATTCTGCCGAGATAGAGATCATAGAGTCAGGACACCTGGTCCTTTCCCGCTCTGCATCATTGGCGCCTGAAGAGGGCGGCCAGATTGACACCGGAAAGAGAAGCGAGAGTTCCCTGAATTTAGAAAGGCTAATCAGAGAGCTTGAGAAGACCCTCCTTATCTCTAAAAAGGAAAATATCAAAGAGATTGAAAGAATAGTCTTAACCGGAGCCGGCGACTATTTTGCAAAGGCCAAAGATGCGCTGGGCAGCCATTTCCATCTTCCCGTCGAGGAATTGGATAGTATCGAGGAGTTTGCGGTTTCACCTGATCTATTATTCAGCCCGGGGAGGGAATCGATGAAGAAGGTATCGTTCGGTAGCCTCTTGGGCCTGATCAAATATTCAGAATCGCTCCAAATAGACCTGATCCCTCCTGAGGTGCGCGAGGTCCGCGCAACGCTTGTGGCGCGGCGTGAGGTGGTGCGCGTTGCAGCCTTCTTCGTCTCTGCCGTGATGATATTCGCTGCCTCAGCCTGGCTTAACATGTCAAATAAAGAACGTTGTCTATTGCGTCTTGACGCGGAATTGAAGCGCAATGAAGGCGTGGTGAACAGGGTATCGAAGATGGTACGGAATATCGACACAATAAAAGAACAGCTCTCAAGGCGGGTCTCAGCCATCGATGTGATGAGAGAGATATACCGGATAACTCCACAGGGTGTCTCTTTGGTCAGCATAGATTTTGCCGAGGGTAAGATATTGCTTTTGCGGGGGACATCAGGATCGATGTCCGAGGCGCTGGAACTTCTATCGACCCTTGAAGAATCACCATTCTTTACGGATGCGAAGATGAAGTATGCGACGAAACGTATGGTGAAAGGGGTCGAGCTTACAGATTTTGAGCTGAGCTCTTCATTGACCGTGGATGCGGATTTAAAAGTAGGGGATGAGGAGACGGATATATGATTATTAAAAGTCTCTCGCTCAGAGAAAAGAAGTTGACAATAATTACGGCTGTGGTTATAGGTTGTGCGATTCTTTACGCATTTGTCTTCGATCCGGCCGTAAAGCATTACGTCGATCTCGATAGGCAGCTCACAAGGAAGAAGCTTCAGGTGGTTAAGTCGAGATGGCTCTTTCGACAGCGCGACCTCTTCGAATCGGAATACGCCAAGTACGTGGAATATACAAAGTCATCCGCATCGGAGGAGGAGAAGGCGATATCGATCTTGAAAGAGATAGAGAATCTTGCGCGCACGAGCCGCGTATATATTAAAAATATAAAACCGGCGGAAGTGAAGAGGTTTGGTTTTTATGAAAAGTACACCTTCAACCTTAGCACCGAAGCGGAGGCCGAAGAGCTCCTTAGCTTTATGTATAGTATGCAGACATCGAAGCAGCTCCTAAAGGTAGAGCGTTTTACCCTCAGCTCCAAACGCGCCCAGCCGAAAGTCCTCAAGGGCAACCTCAAGATCACCAAGATCACCGTCCTCTAAAGTTATCCCAAAAAACGCATTTTTTTATTGACAGACATCCTTTGATCTGCTATAGTACTCTCTAGGTAGAGAGTAGGAGGTAACGCTATGGATGGCATATACTTATTGAAAGATATCTCACAGATAACAGGCCAATCTATACATACTATAAAGTACTATCTGAAGTTGGGTCTTATTAGGGAAGTCGGCAGAAGCCCGGGAACCAATTTCAGATATTTTGACGCATCGACCGTAGATTGTCTTAAGCGAATACGCGAATTACGGTTGAAGCGTTTTTCTTTAAGCAAGATAAAAGAGATCGCCAAAATACGGGAAGAAGAATAATGAGTTATTATGCGGTATTAGACCTAAAGCGGGAGCCGTTCTCGACGAGTCCGGATCCCGCTTTCTTTTATGAATCCTCAGCTCACAGGACTGCACTCCACCGCCTTGAGATCGCTATACGTTTAAGGCGGGGTTTAAGCATGATCCTCGGTGATGTGGGTACGGGGAAGACCACATTGTGCAGGGCGCTCCTGCAGAAGTTTCAGGAGGAAGAGAATTTTGTATTCCATATAATATTGGACCCATCGCACAAGTCAGAGTTTCAATTCTTATCATCGCTGTCTAAGATGTTTGGGGTGAAGCCGACTTTTCGCTCAACGCTCGATTACCGTGACGCCATAGAGAAGCACCTCTTTAAGATGGGGGTCGAGAAAAATAAGACTATAACGCTTTTAATCGATGAAGGGCAGAAGCTGACGCCCACATTCCTTGAGATCCTGCGCACGCTCCTCAATTACGAGACGAATGAATATAAATTACTCCAGCTCGTCATATTCAGCCAGATGGAGCTTTTGCCGCGTATCGAGCGGATAAAGAATTTTTATGACAGGGTGACAACGAAGTATATCATAAATCCTCTTGATGAGCGCGAGACAAGAGAGATGATAGAATTCCGGCTCAATAGGGCCGGGTTTAACGGTACAACACCCCTTTTTACTGACGGGGCACTCCGTCTTATATATGAATATACGCAAGGATACCCACGTCGTATAGGCGTATTGTGCCACAATGCGCTTGAGACGATCGTGATGAATAGCAAGAGCGTTGTAGACGAAGAGATCGTATGGTCCCTCTTCGATACGAGCGAAATGGCCATGTCACTACAGGGTTAATTATGGACGACCAGAAGAATATTTCACCGGAAGAAAAATTACTGAATCTGATAAGGCGGAAGCAGCCCCATCAGGAAAGTAGTGCGGCGCATCCCGCGGTCGAGGCAGATTTGGCCGAAGATGAGGCGACGGCCGGCAAAGAAACCAAGAAGGCAGATAAGCGCGCCTTCAATTTCTTATTTAGGGGCCGCATGCCGCGTTTTAGGAAGATGGGCGCGCCGGATATTAAGAATGTAAAGACCTGGAACAGCATATTCACAGCTTTCTTCATTTTGGCGGCACTATCACTTATATATAATATCGCGATGGGATTTTTCATAGAGGAGAAGGTCGAGAGTTTTATAGCCGGCAAGACCGCAGATAGGATAACTAGGGCGCCTGTGGTAGATACGACTCTCTTTGAAGAGAAACCGAAATCTTATTATTTGGAAGAGATGCAGGGTAGGGACCTTTTTCGCGCGCCATTCTTTCAGGATGGAGAAGGCAGCCGGATCGATGATCTCCAGGAGAAGATAAAATCATTTTCGCTCCTGGGCGTAGTTGCCGGGGAAGACCCGCAGGCCATTATCGAAGACAAGGAAGCCGCTAAGACATATTTTTTAAAGAAGGGTGAATCCTTTAACGGCGTCAGGGTGCTTGAAATATTCGAAGGCAAGGCGATATTGGATATAAACGGCGAGGAGATTGAAATCGTTTTATAATTTAATGCGATATCCCATTTAAGGAGACAATCCAATGAAGACGGTATCTTTCATATTATTGAGCGTCATGCTCATTTTTGGGATTTATGGTACTCAAGGTTTGGCTGAAGAGATAGCTGAAGAGATAGGGGCAGCTGCGCCATCGATTGATGAAGATACCACCAGGATCTCTCTCGAGTTAAAAGGTATGGATATTATAGACGTGCTTAAGATCATCTCTCAGCGCAGCGGATTAAATATCATTGCGGGAAAGAATGTGCGCGGCAAGGTGACGCTCTATCTTCAGGATGTCGATATCTGGGATGCCTTTGAGATAATTCTCGCTGCCAACGACCTCGCGTATGAGAAGAAGGGCGACATCATCAGCGTTATGACTGACCGTGACTATGAGTTGCGCTATGGCGTAAAATATGACGATAAGAAAGACATCAAGATAATTCAGCTCAAATATGCAAAGGCGGTCAGTGTCGCAAAGGCGTTAAACCAGATAAAGACAAGGATAGGCCGTGTCATAGTCGATGAGGGTTCAAATACCATAGTTATACTCGATACGCCATTTGCCATAGACCAGTGCATGCAGGTGGTGCAGAAGATGGACCTGCTCGTTGAGACGAAGGTCTTCGGCCTCAACTATGCCCGGGCAGAAGATATAAAGACGAAGATAGAAAGCGTCATAACAAAGGATTTGGGCGAGGTGCAGGTAGATGAACGGACCAACAAGGTTATAGTGACGG
>JABMSB010000075.1 GCA_013202205.1 Candidatus Omnitrophota bacterium | reverse complement strand
CTCTTTCCTAACCACCTAAAATTTTTTCAGCCCCCTTTTAATCACCCCCTTTGGTATTTTTACCAATTTGCAACTTTGTCAATTTCTTTAGTATGTGGGTAAAAAAATTCTGCTTCTCTGTCCAAGCAGCTTCTTCCCCCTTTGGTGCGCGTACATAGATATATAACAAACGAACCTATCAGTTGTGGCAGAAAACAAGCAGGCTTTTTGATACTTAACCAAGAAAGCGGGTATAAAAGACTTGCTTCATATCCCCTATTTTGCTAATATAGCACTATATGAGGAAATCACTTATTTAATATATTTAAAATGATACAATAATGCCTCCTTGGAGTTATATATAATGGAGGCATCAAAGCAGGTGCGTGACGATGCCCACAGAAGAGCAGGAACTACTATTACGTATAAAAGGAGGAGATGGGGCAGCATTTGAAGAGCTCTTCAACCTCTACTACCATCGGATATACTGGTATATATATAAGCTTGTAGGATCAGCTGAGGTTGCAGAGGACCTTCTCCAGAATACGTTCCTGAGGCTGTATAAGGGGCTGAAAAACTATATGCCGGAGGGCAAAGTTGCAGCGTTCATTTACACGACAGCCCATAATGTTGCCTTGACCTGGCTTAGGGATGAGGGTAAAGCGCGCAAGAGATTACCTCACCAGACACCTCGACAGAACAAGGAGGCAGGCGAAGCTGAGCCGCTGGACTATGTGGGAGATAACACTTTTAGGCCGGATCTGATGCTCCAGGGTAAGGAGACCGCTAAAAAGGCACTGACGGCTATAAATGAACTTCCCCAGGTATATCGGGTGACATTCTTTTTGGTATGTGTTGAGGGGTTCAGTAATGAAGAGGCTGCTGAGATTCTAGGTTGTTCTCATGCTTCATTGCGTGTGAGATTATCTCGCGCAAAGAGATTATTGGCTAAGAAGCTGTGGAGTAAAGATGAATAAGTGTAGAATGGTCAAAAGATGGGCTGAGAAGTACCTTGCGGGAGGGCTTGATACGGCACGGGCCTCAAAGATAGATGAACATCTAAGAGGCTGTCGCAGGTGCTTTGAGAATGTCGATCTTATGCGTGCGGCACTCACCCTCTATAAAGATGTCTCACTACCAGCCCCTGATAAGGCGCTTGCTGAGAGGGTTCTCGCACGGCTTAAACCGCAGCTGCGTGAGATAGACAATGCATGGGTTGAGCTGAGCCCGCTGCAAAAAACTATGGAAAAAGCAGCAGAAGGTTTTAGAGATTTTATAGAGTCTCAGACATTCCGTCCTATCCCGGTAACTGTGGTTGCGACAGTTCTCTTTGCCTTCTTCTTTGTGGGGATAAAAGTATCAGACCATATGCAGCTTCCCGTAGTTGCTGGTATACGCGGTGCCGCGATCATGATAGATGAAAAGAGCAGCGCCAAGATATTACCAAGTGTCGGCCAACGCATCGAAAGGGGTTCTCTTATAAAGACAGCCGCCTTAAGTGAGGTAGATCTCATTCTCCCCGGTAAATATAAGCTGCGCATTAAGAGCCAATCGAGCGTTGCTATCTCCTCTTCTTTAATACCCTATGTTGATCGCCCGTCAGTAGTCGCTCTTAAGGAAGGAACCCTGCTATGCAGCGTAATGCCCTCTGCTAAGAAGAAGGGTTTCGAGGTCCTCTTCCCCTCCGGTATAGCTGTTGCGCATGGAACGAAATTTGCCGTTATAGATGCTACTAAGATGCAGGCAGAGGTTTGGGTAGAAGAGGATGAGGTGTTAGTCCAGGGGAATTCAACGACCCATGCTACTATGGTCAAACCCGGTCAGAAGGCATTTATCCATAAAAAGAGTCCATCCATAAGGGTTAGCTCTCTATCTAAGGAGGAATTGTCCTATATGGATGAGATAGATAATATAGGCGCTACCAATAGAGAGATAGAGGCCTCCGGGAGCGCTTCTATCCCCGGCAAGATAAAGATATCCTTTACCCTTGCAGATAATAAAGAGCGCGCCTCGTGGTATGTAAAGGAGAGCCGCCTCCTTGGAGAATCGATACGTTCATCAGGAAGGGATCCTAAGGTGGCATTGGCAGATTCGATAAATGAAGTGAAGCGGCAGCTTGCGAGGGCGCAGGATGATACGAAGACAGAGTTGCTCATAGCCCTTGCATATTTTCAAGAGGCCGCAGGCAGAGATATGGAAGCCGTAGCTTTACTGGAATCGATAGATTCAAAAGATCTCGATAAAGACCTATCGAGTTTTGGTCTTATGGCTGCCGGATTGATCTTAGAGGAATCGAATAATACAAAGCGTGCCGAGAACTATTATCAGGGAATAGTGCTTAAATATCCCAGGAGCCCTGAAGCACCGATAGCACGCGCAAAACTGAAACGGATGATAAAATGATGATAAATAAAGATGGGCATCGTCGGAAGAGTTTTTCCCTTATAGAGCTGCTCGTTACTGTCGCCATAGTGACGCTTCTTTTAGCATTCACGACAAGTGGCATAAGGAGGGTTAGGTGCAGCTCCATGATGGCCCAGTGCATGTCGAATATAAGGCAGCTGGGCATTGCTATACTGATGTATGAGCAGGACTATGATGCCTTGCCGGGTAGCTTAGCCGAAATAGGCCCTTATAAGCGATCATACTATGCTAAATCTTCTCGCTCAAAGCACCTCTTTGCTATTAAGGCTGCCCATGCGCAATACCCGCCATTAGGACCATACTACCAGAATTACTACGAAGATGAGAATGAAGCACTGCAGAAGGTAAGGTTATTACAATGTCCTGTCGTACCTTTAGGAAATATTTCATACGGCATAAATGAGAATATAGCGGGTAGATCCATAAGGTCCATAACTAACAAGTCCTGCATCATCATGTCAGATAGTACCTCCTTGATTATACATCAAATTGCAGATGTGTCATTTAGGCATTGTTCTGAGAATAGCGCCAATGTGATGTTCGTCGATATGACGGTTCATCCTTTAAGTGCCGGTGAGTTTTCTGAGAATATGCTGAATCCCGATGATACGATAACTGTACAGGGTACATGGGGGTATTGGACCGGAAGGTATCTTGCTACCCCAGAACTCATAGTCTATGGTAACAGTCTGCTGGATCCTATCAGCTCACCATATGATCTTGCAACGACCGGCCCGAATATTGACTATTGGGATAATCGTATCCCTGGTGCTAATGTCGAGAGGATAACCTGCGACAAAGATGGAGGCGGCCTTTCGACAGAAGCAGACCCTATTTATATAACAGGCATATGGGAATGGATCGCTACAGATACGCCACCATGGGAGCAATAAAATAGCCGACCTTTCAGGCGGCTGTTTTTGGTCCTGAGGTTTGGGGTAGTGTTATTTTTTGGGTTGCAACTGTTCAAGTTGTGTTTTGATCTGTTCGAGCAGCCTATCTAAGTCGTTTTTGTGTCCCTTGAGGAATTTTTTTATCTTCTCTCTATATTCTTCAGTCAGGTTCTCTGGCTCCGACATATCTCCTATCAACTCCTTCAGCCTATCTTCAAGGTTTTCTAGCGCTTCAACTGCATCATCTTGAGAATATCCTACGGTTGCGAGATAGTCTTCTGCCTTCAACTGTTCCGTAAGCATCTTAACGCTGTCCAAAAGAGATTTGAATTCACCATTTTCTATCAAGGCACAGGAGGAGGCATCTGCAATGCAGGGGTGCGGGTAAGTCGCAAGTGCGTGTTCGATAGCCTTAATTGCTATGTCCTTGACTTCTTCATCAACATCCTGCTCAAGTATAGCGGCCAGGGAATTGACCGACTCGGCACGATTTTGATGATCTTCTTCATCGAATATCACAACCGCAAGTTCTGTTACAATCTTCT
>JABMSB010000074.1 GCA_013202205.1 Candidatus Omnitrophota bacterium | reverse complement strand
TTCGAATATAACCACTTACGCCGGCATGGGGGATTGAACTATATAACCCCATTTGACAAGCTTCAAAAAGTTACCGAATTATTGAGCTAGTACATCTGTCCCAAACCCAATCGGGGATCTGTACCCCCCTTGGATGGTTTAAGGTAAGCTGAACCGGTTATGCTGCCTATCCACCGGCAGGCTGGAAAAGTTTATGAAGGAGATTATAAGATGCGTAAGCCGATAATTGCAGGGAACTGGAAGATGAATAAGGTTATACCTGAGGCCATAGAACTTGTCAATGGGTTCAAGAGGGCCTTAGCCGACATATCAGAGGTGGATATAGTCATCTGCCCAACCTATATGGCATTATCTGAGATAGGTGATATGCTTACAGAATCTAATATAGCCCTTGGAGCGCAGAATATCTTCTGGGAACCCAAGGGTGCTTATACAGGCGAGATATCGGCCGATATGCTAAAAGACGCAGGCTGCGAATATGTGATCATAGGCCATTCGGAGAGGCGCGCATATTTTGGTGAGACGAATGAGACAGTCAATAAGAGACTCAAATGCGCCCTGGCCGCCGGATTGACACCTATAGTCTGTGTTGGCGAAAGGCTCGATGAGCGTGAAGCAGAGAAGACATTTGATGTGGTGGGTGACCATGTGACCAATGGCCTGGCAGGTCTTAGTAATGATGAGGCCAAGAAGACGATAATAGCTTATGAACCTGTCTGGGCAATAGGTACCGGCAGGACCGCTACTCCCCAGCAGGCTGAGGAAGTCCATAAATTTATAAGAGAGGAGCTTGCTAAGATTTTTGGCAAAGATACTGCCGATCTCATGCGTATACAATACGGTGGCAGTGTAAAACCGGATAATATCAAAGAGCTCATATCGGAGCCGGATATAGATGGTGCCTTAGTCGGCGGCGCAAGCTTGAAAGTAGATAGTTTTTCAGAGATCGTCAAGATCTCAGCACAGTGTAGCGCGAAGCAGTAACTTTTAATAAGACGAATTTAAGGAGGCGAATCGAAAATGATATTTAATTACCTGTTGATAGGCTTACATGTAATGTCGTGCCTGGTCTTGATAATAGTTATCTTGCTGCAGGCAGGTAAGGGGGGCGGCTTAAGCCAGATGTTTGGCAGTTCCACTCAATCGATCTTCGGTACACAGGCGACGACGTTCTTAGCAAGGCTTACAGCTTTTTGCGCTATCGCGTATCTGGCTACTTCGCTGGGGCTTACCATGTACTCTAATGTCCGCTCGAGATCTCTTATGCAAAAACAGCTGCTGGATAAATATAATATGCCGCCAATAGAGAGGCCGGCAACCATACCGGAGCCTTTCTCACAAGACGCAGGCAGCAAGACGACAAAAGAGGTTCCCGCAGGCGATGAGATACCGCCATTTCAAGAAGCGGAATAAGAGAAGAACAAAATCATCCCTAAAGACGCCACAACTAATTGGTGTGGCGTCTTTCTTTATCCTTTCCTTAACTTTCTTCGGCACATCCCTACTTGCGCAAAATGATAGACCTGTCGGCGATGCTTATGTATCCGGCGGTATAGGTGACGCACGAGTCTTGATACCGTTTCTTGCCGATGATTCCGCCTCAGGCAGTATATGTGGGCTGGTATTTAACGGCCTCACCAAGACGGATAAAGATTTAAACGTAGTGGGCGATCTCGCTAAAAAGTGGCAGGTGTCAAAGGGCGGCAAGGTTATTACATTCGAGCTTCACAAGGGCGTGATGTGGCATGACGGAGAGCCCTTAACGGCCGAAGATGTAAAGTTCACTTACGACGCCCTCATGGATCCCAAAAATAATTGTCCTTATACAGCCAGCTATAGTGACATAGAAGAAATAGAGGTTTTAGGCTCACACAAAATACGTTTTGTTTACAAGGAACCATATGCACCGGCGCTCCTCAAATTGGGCATGGGCATAATACCGCGTCATATTTTGGAAGGTGAGAATTTGAGAAAATCCGCTTTCAAGCGGAAGCCGGTCGGTAGCGGCCCCTATATATTCGAAAAATGGAAGACAGACGAATATATCATACTCAAATCTAACCCGGACTATTTTGAGCATCGCCCTTATGTGGATAGATATGTTGCCCGTGTGATCCCGGACCAGGCGGTCCAGTACCTGGAGCTTATCACAGGCGGGATAGATACGATGGGGTTGACGCCCTATCAATACAGGTATCGCACCGATACAGCCCGTTTTAAGGAGAAATTCGACAGGTATAACTATCTCTCTCATGGTTATACATACATAGGTTACAATCTCGCGGATCCTTTATTCGCGGATAGGCGCGTAAGAGAGGCGCTCAGTTATGCCGTAGACAAGAAGGAGATAATTGAGGGTGTCCTCTTTGGTCTCGGGGAAGTCTGTACGGGGCCATTTTTGAAAGGGTCGCCATATTACAGCGTGGATGCGGCAGGGTATGATTATGACCCCGAGAAGGCAAAAGAGTTATTGAAGGAAGCCGGCTGGTCAGATACCGATGGTGACGGAGTGATAGACAAGGATGGCAACCCTTTTAAATTTAAATTGATCACCAACCAGGGCAATAAGGTTCGTGAGGATGTCGCGACGCTCGTCCAGCGCCAGTGGAGCCAACTGGGCATAGAGGTCGAGATCCAGATAATAGCGTGGGCCTCCTTCATAGACCAATTTGTCGATAAGAAGAACTTCCAGGCACTCATATTAGGTTGGTCGCTGCCCACAGACCCTGACTGTTATAATGTCTGGCACTCTGAAGCCTCCAAAAAAGGGGGGCTCAACTTCATATCTTATAAAAACAGAGAGGTAGATGGCCTGATCGAAGAAGGAAGAAGAGAGTTTGACACCAAAAAGAGGGCCAAGACCTACAAGCGGATACACGAAATAATTGCAGGAGAGGCGCCGTACACCTTTCTATTCTTTCCTTATGCAACACCCGCAGTCTCGAAGCGATTTCACGGCATCGAACCCGCACCCGCAGGCATCGGACACAATTTCATAGATTGGTATGTCACGCCCGATGAGAGGAGATATACATGGTAAGGTATATTGCAAAACGGCTCCTCTTGATAGCCCCTATGCTGATCGGCATATCGCTTATCACATTCATCGTGATGCATTTGGCTCCAGGTGATCCAACGTCTATGCGTTATGGGCTCAACCCTGAGGTGTCGGGTTCAGCGCGCGCAGAGCTTAAGAAGCTATATGATCTCGATAAGCCTGTCCATATACAATATCTGCTTTGGGCGAAACGCCTTGCGAGATTCGATTTCGGCAACTCCTTCCTGGATGACAGACCGGTGATGCAGAAGATCGTCGAGCGCTTGCCGGCAACGCTCCTTTTGAACGTATGCGCATTGGCTGTAATATTATTGATAGCCCTGCCCATAGGTGTCAGTTCTGCGGTACGGCACGGTTCACTTTACGACAAAGTTATGACCATTATAGTATTTATCGGATATGCGACACCCACATTCTGGTTTGCGCTTATTTTAATGGTTGTCTTCGGGTTTATGTTAGGATGGTTTCCCATATCGGGATTACGGCCATGGTATATAGAATATTATTCATCCGGCAGGCAGGTTGCAGACCTCTTGTGGCATCTTGTATTGCCCGTCGTTGCTGCCAGCTTCGGAGGTTTGGCGGGCATATCGCGATACACCAAATCGTCCATGCTTGAAGTATTGAGGCAGGACTATATACGTACTGCCCGCGCAAAAGGTTTGCCGGAGAGAAAAGTCATATATAAACACGCGCTCAGGAATGGGCTCCTGCCTATCGTGACGATCCTGGGGTTTGCGCTGCCGGGGCTTATCTCGGGCAGCTTTATATTTGAGACGATATTCGCCTGGCCCGGTATGGGCAGGCTCGGATACGAAGCGATAATGCAATATGACTATCCGGTCGTGATGGGGGTTGGTGTCATAGCGAGTATGATGACATTGATCGGGATACTCATCTCGGATATTCTATACGCTTTTATTGATCCCAGGATAAGATATAAATAGAATAAATTTAAGAGAGATCTTTTAAGGAACTCTGATGTTAAAAGAAGCGCTAAATGATAAACAGGTCGTATTGGGTAGCGCGCTCATACTATTTATGTTCTGTGTGGCAATCTTAGCACCCATCATTGCCACGCATGATCCCTGCGAGACGAACCTCTCTCCCGAGGTAAAATTGCAGCCGCCTTCCCGAGAGCACCTCTTTGGTACAGATGATTTAGGAAGAGACCTCTATAGCAGGATGGTCTATGGCGCAAGGATCTCCTTGACGGTCGGCCTTGTAGCAGTTGCGATCATGCTCTTGATAGGCGTTGTGATAGGGGCGATCGCCGGCTATTTCGGCGGCGTGGTCGATACGGTCATCATGCGTATCGTCGAGGCCATACTCTGCTTTCCTTCGATATTCCTCATCTTGATGATACTCGCTTTTTTGGGGCCGTCCATCATAAATGTTATGGTGGTGATAGGCTTAACGAGCTGGCCCGGGGTCTGCCGGCTTGTACGCGCCGAATTCCTTTCTCTCAGAGAGAGGGATTACGTCGTGGCTGCGCGCGCATTGGGCGCTTCACACAGGCGAATAATATTCCGCCACATACTTCCAAACGCACTCGCTCCCGTTTTTGTGAGCGCCACATTGAGTGTCGGGTCTGCGATATTAACCGAGAGCGCTTTGTCATTTCTTGGCCTTGGAGTCCAGATACCCACGCCCAGCTGGGGCAATATCCTGACGACAGGCAGGTTCTACATAGAGAGCGCATGGTGGATGACGCTTATACCCGGCCTCGCGATACTCATTACCGTATTGAGCTATAACCTGGTTGGCGAGGGATTGCGAGCCGTATTGGATCCGAGGCTAAAGAGATGAGCAAAACTCTTTTAGAGATCAAGGGACTGAAGACACACTTCTATACAAGCCGCGGTGTCGTTAAGGCGGTTGACGGGATAGATCTGATAGTTAAGAGGGGTGAGACGGTCGGGCTTGTAGGTGAATCGGGTTGCGGCAAGACAGTAACGGGATTGTCTATAATTAGATTGATTTCGGAGCCGGGCAGGATAGTGGAGGGAAAGGTCATTTTTGACGGGGATGATCTATTAGGATTGAAAAAAGAGCGGATGAGAAAGATAAGGGGTGAGGGGATAGGCATGGTTTTTCAGGAACCCCTCACATCTTTAAATCCTGTCCTGCGCATAGGAGATCAGCTTACAGAGGCCGTTATCGTTCACAGGAAGAGTTCTGCCATCGAGGCTGAAAGGGAGGCCCTTGCTTTACTTGATGAGGTAAAGATAGACTCTCCTAAGCAAACCCTTTGGGCATATCCGCACCAGCTTAGCGGCGGCATGCGGCAGAGGGTTGGGATAGCCATGGCGCTTATGCTAAAGCCCAAGCTGGTTCTCTTCGACGAACCTACCACTGCCCTCGATGTGACGGTCCAGTCCGGGATCCTGCAGCTGCTTAAGGGGTTAAGGCAGAAGATGGGTTTAT
The DNA here is from genome assembly GCA_013202205.1 of Candidatus Omnitrophota bacterium. Classification (GTDB taxonomy): domain Bacteria; phylum Omnitrophota; class Gorgyraeia; order JABMSB01; family JABMSB01; genus JABMSB01. Next base: position 19,583 of record JABMSB010000074.1, on the reverse strand, counting down.
CGAGCCTATTTATAACGCATGACCTTAGTGTGGCTGCACAGCTTGCGGACAGGATAGTGGTTATGTATGCCGGTAAGGTTGTAGAGGATGCAAAGGCAGGTGATATCTTCAAAAAACCGAGACACCCTTACACAAAAGGGTTGCTCGACTCGATACCGAAACGGGAGGATAAGGGCCGGCTTCGTTCTATAGCAGGTAGTGTGCCGGATCTTATGAATCTGCCAAAGGGTTGCCCATTTCACCCCAGATGTCCACTTAAGGAGTCGAGATGTGAGAAAGAGTTGCAAGATATGCGCCGGGCCGAAGAGGATTGGCGCGTTAGATGCTGGAAGGCGGCATAGATGAACGAGTTGGTACGGATAAATAAGATGAAGAAGTACTTCCCCATCAGAAAGGGCCTCTTTGGCAAGACGAAGGGGTTTGTCAAGGCGGTAGACGGGGTTACGCTTTCAATAGAGAAGGGGAAGACGCTTGGCCTGGTGGGTGAATCAGGGTGTGGCAAGACGACCCTGGGCCGATTGGCGCTGGCGCTCCTTGAACCCGACGGGGGGAGTGTCTGTTTTGAGGGACGTAACATCTTTACGCTTAAGAAGGACCAACTGCGCTATATGCGTAAAAAGATGCAGATAGTATTTCAGGATCCTTTTGGCTCACTCAACCCAAGGATGAATGTCGGTGATATCATATCCGAGGGTATTGAGTTATTTGATATCACAGGGGGTACCAAGGCTCGTAAGCGTGCCGATGAACTCCTAAAACTTGTTGGATTGTCCAAAGAGGCGAGGTCTAAATACCCGCACCAGTTTAGCGGCGGTGAGCGCCAACGCATAGGCATAGCAAGAGCTATATCGCTCAACCCTGATTTTCTAGTTCTCGATGAGCCCGTATCGAGCCTCGATGTCTCCATACAAGCCGGTATCCTCAACCTTCTCAAGAATCTGCAGGATGAGCTGGGGCTGACCTATCTATTCATATCACACGACATGAATGTCGTAGCATATATGAGTGGGCGGATAGCGGTTATGAAATCCGGCAAGATCGTTGAGGTGGCAGAGAGCCAGCAATTATACTCAAACCCCACCCACCCATATACCAGACTGCTGCTTGACAGCATCCCACCCCACCCACAACTTAATACGTAACCATACGCGCCAAAAGAAGAGTCTGTGAGCGAATTAGGAAAATGTGCCAAAAAATACGTTAAAAATTTCCTCATGAGCGAACAGACCTTCTTTTGGCATGATCTATCCTGTATCTCTTTAGATTCCACAGCACTGAGGAAAATCTGTTGCAAATATACCTCAGATGTTATATAATCTCTCTGTTCTTATAGGGTAATAATATCCTAATATAAAGGAGATAAGATATGAATATAGAATTGAGCTATCAGATGATAAAGATGCTCCAATCGCTTTATGCCATCGTAGTTATATATATTATTGCGCTTATTGTAACCCGTTCCATCAATAAGAGGGTACATGACCTGAAGCGGCGTTATGACATGCGCAAGAGGTCCTTTTATGTCGCGGGCCTCCTTATGATAGGAATTGTTGGGATAATCTGGATAAAAGACCTTCGAGGTCTTACCGTAGTGCTCAGTGTTATAGGCGCCGGTCTGGTTGTGTCCCTTGCCGAGGTCTTTCTCTGTATCGCAGGGTGGTTCTTGATAATAACAAGGCGGCCATTCGATACGGGTGACAGGATAGAGTTTGGGGGCGTAAAAGGGGATGTTATAGATATAAGGCTATTCCAGACATCCCTGCTTGAGATAGGCAACTGGGTTGTAGCAGACCAATCTACGGGCCGCATAGTCCATATCCCAAATAGCATGATCTTCAAATCGCCGTCATTTAACTATACGCGCGGGTTCGAATTTATCTGGAATGAGGTCAAGATAGTGGTGACATTCGAAAGTGACTGGAAGAAGGCGAAGGCGATCATGGTTAAGCAGGCCCAAAAGGAAGGGAATAGAATTAAGGAAGAGGTCGATAAACGGATCAGGCATATGTCCAAACACTACCTGATCTATTATGAGAAGCTTACGCCAATAGTCTATACGAATATTATAGAGAATGGAGTTGAGTTGTCACTGCGCTATCTCACCCAGGCAAAAGAACGCCGGCATACCCAGGATGAGCTGTGCCAGAAGATACTCGATGAGTTCGAGAATGAGAAGGGGATAAATTTCGCTTATCCAACTTACAGGATCATTAAGAATTAGTGAAGGCAAGTGACGACGAAGAAGATTTGTATTATAAATAAACTGCAAGGCGATATTAGAGGAGATAAAAAAGAGGGAGGGGCGTTTAGCCCTCTCATTTCTTTCAAAGATATCCACCCCCTTCAGCAGGTATTACAAAAATAATCGAGCAGCAAAGAAGGCAAAATGATGATCAGGAAAGCCACACTAAAAGATGTAAAGAAGATGCAGAAGCTCATCAACTATTATGCAAAACGTGATGAGATGCTCCCCCGGTCGCTGAGTGAACTGTATGAGAATATTCGCGATTTCTTTGTCTATGGATCGAAGGGTAAGGTTGCCGGATGCGCAGCCCTCCATCTTGGATGGGAAGATTTAGCTGAGGTAAAGTCTCTCGCCGTAGCCAGCGATAAGATGCGCAAAGGCATAGGCAGCAAACTCCTTAAGGCTTGCATAAAAGAAGCGCGATGGCTCAAGGTCAAGCGCCTCTTCGCATTGACATATAAACCGCAATTTTTCGCAAAGCATGGTTTTAAAAGAATAGATAAGAAACAGCTTCCGCAAGAGATCTGGAGTGAATGTATAAAGTGCGTCAAGTTTCCGAAGTGTGATGAAATCGCGATGTTAAAGAGGATGTAGTAAATGGGATATACTATTACAGAAAAGATATTGGCTGAACACTCTTCGCGCCGATATGTGCGCGCCGGGGAATTTATAGAAGCAAATGTAGATCTTGCCTTAGGTAATGATATAACAGCACCCTTGGCTATCAAGGAGTTTGAACGGTCCGGGAAGAAGAAAGTTTTCGATCGGAATAAGGTTGTGCTCATTCCCGACCACTTCGCGCCAAACAAAGACCTCAAGAGCGCCAATCAATGCAAAGTCCTGCAGAATTTTGCACAGAAGCAGCGCCTTAAGAACTATTTTGAAATCGGCCAGATGGGAGTCGAACATGCCCTGTTGCCTGAGAAGGGTTTAGTAGGCCCTGGAAAGTTGGTCATAGGCGCCGATTCGCACACATGCACATACGGGGCATTGGGCGCCTTCTCGACAGGTGTGGGCTCTACAGATCTTGCGGCAGCAATGGTCACCGGTAAGTGCTGGTTCCGCGTGCCGCAATCGATCAAATTTATATATCACGGCAAAAGAGGAAGATGGGTTGGAGGTAAGGACCTGATCCTGCACACAATAGGTGATATCGGTGTTGACGGGGCGCTCTATAAGGCCATGGAACTTACCGGCGCAGCTATCAGAAACCTGCCGATGGATGATCGTCTTTCCATGTGCAATATGGCGATAGAGGCCGGCGGAAAGAGCGGTATAATAGAACCGGATGCTATAACGCGGGCCTATGTACGCAAAAACGGCGCCTCAAAGATCAAATATTACAAGAGCGACAAGGATGCGGTTTATCCTGAGATAAGGGAATATGATATCTCAAAACTCCAGCCCCAGGTAGCATGTCCACATCTACCGAGCAATGTCAAAGATGTCGGCAAATTGAGTAAGGTCAGGATAGACCAATCTGTTATCGGATCATGTACCAATGGCCGCATATCAGACCTTAGGATTGCTGCCGGGGTTTTGCGTAAGAAGAAGATTAAGTCATCCGTACGGTTGATCGTCATACCGGCAACCCAGAAGATATATTTACAGGCCGTCGAAGAGGGCCTGGATGAGATATTTATAAAGGCAGGAGGCGTATTTGAAACACCAAGCTGCGGTCCTTGTCTTGGAGGGCATATGGGCATATTGGCAGAAGGAGAGGTTGCTATAGCCACGACGAACCGCAACTTTGTCGGCCGCATGGGCCACCCGAAGAGCTTTGTCTATTTGTCAAATCCTGCAGTGGCTGCTGCCTCGGCAATAAAGGGGAGAATAGCACATCCAGATGAAGTATAAAGGTAGGGTACATAAATTCGGCAAGGATGTTAATACCGACGAGATAATACCGGCGAGGTATCTCAATACCTCCGATCCGAAAGAACTTGCCAAACACTGCATGGAAGATGCAGATGCCCGGTTTGCCTCGAAAGTAAAGAAGGGCGACATCATCGTCGCAGGCAAGAACTTTGGATGTGGCTCATCCCGAGAACACGCGCCAATGTCGATCAAGGCGGCAGGAGTAAGTTGTGTGATAGCCGAGAGTTTTGCGCGCATATTCTTCAGAAATTCTATAAATATAGGATTACCTATCGTAGAGAGTAAAAGGGCGGCAAGGGCAATATGTGCCGGGGACCAGGTACAGGTCGATACGGTTAAAGGCGTAATAACCAACTTCACGACCAAGAAGACATTCAAGGCAGAGCCATTTCCGCCATTTATGCAGAGCTTAATTAAGGCCGGCGGCTTGATGAATTACATTAAAAAACGAAAAAGGAGATAAGATGTATAAGATTGCTATAATGCCCGGTGACGGTACAGGGCCTGAGGTTACACGCGAGGCCGTTAAGGTACTGAAGGCCGTTTCCGAGAAAGAGGGTTTTAAGTACGAAGGTATAGAGTATGATTTTGGCGGGGATAGATACCTTAAGACAGGTGAAATTCTGCCGGACTCTGCCATCAATGAGCTGAAAGGTTTCGATGCGATACTGCTTGGTGCGGTAGGCCATCCAGATGTTAAGCCCGGCATATTAGAGAAGGGGCTCCTGCTAAAATTGAGGTTCAGCCTCGAGCAGTATATCAACCTCCGTCCGGTCAAGCTCTACCCCGGCGTATGGACACCGATAAAGGATAAGGGGCCTGAGCATATCGATTTTGTCGTTGTACGCGAGAACAATGAGGGCCTTTATGTCGGAGAAGGTGAATTCAAGAATAAGGGAACTAAAGACGAAATAGCGCTGCAGGTATCGCGGAATACAAGAAAAGGTGTTGAGCGGTGTGTGCGTTTCGCTTTTGAATATACGAAGAAACGCAACAGGCGCAAGCAGCTTACCCTATGCGGCAAGACGAATGTCTTAACATATGCATGGGACCTCTGGGAGAGGACCTTCAATGAAGTCGCAAAGGAGTACTCGGACATAAAGACCGATTATACCCATGTCGATGCAACATGCATGTGGATGATAAAGAACCCCGAGTGGTTCGACGTCATTGTAACGGACAATATGTTCGGTGACATCATCACAGACCTTGGGGCGATGATCCAGGGAGGCATGGGTATCGCCGCAGGCGGTAACCTGAACCCCGAGGGTGTGTCGATGTTTGAGCCGATTGGCGGCTCTGCGCCAAAGTACACGGGTAAGAATGTGATAAACCCGCTTGCCGCGATATGTGCTGCCCAGATGATGCTCGATATGTTGGGCGAAGAGAAGGCCGCAGACCGGATAGAGAAATCGGTAATGAAGGTAACGGGCGAGAAGCTCAAGTCCCTCGCAGCAGGCAAGATGGGGTATTCTACAAGCGAGGTCGGTGACCTGGTAATAAAATATTTATAAAACACGAAAAAAGGATTATTTGACATGGGTAAAAAACATAATGTTGCTGTAGTCGGCGTAGGTGCGGTAGGTATAGAGATGTTGAGATGTCTTAAGCAGCGTAATTTTCCTGTCGGGGATCTCAAGGTATTTGCCAGGAGCGCAAGGGAGATAGACGTAGACGGCGATAAGTATTCTGTTGAGGCAATATCTCCCGAAGGATTTGAGGGAATAAATATAGCCCTCTTTGCGGGGACCGAAGGCGAAAAGGGCGCGGCCGTCACTTATGCGCCTGAGGCGATAAAGAGGGGTGTTGTTGTAATAGATAACGGAGCGGATTTCAGGCTCGATCCCGAGGTGCCCTTGGTCGTTCCCGAAGTCAACCCGGAGGATGTTAAGCAGCATAATGGGTTAATCGCCAATCCGAATTGCGCTACTATACAGATGGTCGTGGCGCTGGCGCCCATCCACAAGAAGGTCGGCTTGAAGAGAGTAATCGTCTCTTCTTACCAGGCTGCTTCCGGCGCAGGCAGGGCTGCGGCAGATGAGCTGCTTTCGCAGAGCAAAGATATCCTTGAAGGAAGAGAGGCCCATCCTAAGGCAATGCCCAAACAAATAGCTTTTAATGTCTTCCCTCATATAGGAGGTTTTGGGGAGTTGGGTTATACCTCCGAGGAATGGAAGACCGTAAGGGAGACGCACAAGATACTCCATGACGATACGATAAAGATCAGCGCCACCACCGTTCGCGTGCCTGTTGTGACAGGCCACTCCGAATCTGTATATATTAGGTGTAAGCATAAAATAAAGATCGACGATATACGTAAACTCCTCAAAGAGTCACCCGGCATAAAGGTGATAGACGATCCATCGAAAGGCCTCTATCCGACTGCGATAGACGGGGCGGGTATCGACGATGTCCTTGTCGGCCGCATAAGACAGGATGCGTTTAACGACAACGCGTTATGGCTCTGGATCGTGAGCGACAATCTGCGTAAGGGCGCGGCATTGAATGCTGTCCAGATAGCTGAATTGCTCTAAGGCGAAAAATCCGACGTGAGGAATATAAAGCTTACCATAGAGTATGACGGGACCGACTATTCCGGCTGGCAGAGCCAACCGTGCGCAAAGACCGTGCAGGGCACGATCGAGAAGGCCTTAAAAGATATAACCCAGGAGAACCTTAAACTTACAAGCTGTAGCAGGACCGATAAAGGTGTCCATGCCCGTGCGCATATTGCAAATTTTAAGACCTCTTCCCGTATACCCGCTACACAGATCCAGCGCGCTTTAAACGCCAAACTCCCCGAAGATATAAGTATAAGTGAAGCAAAAGAGGTCCCGCTCAAATTTCACGCCCAACGTGATGTAAAGAGAAGGATCTACCACTACTCCATATTGAATCAAAAGTTCAATCGCCCCATTACAAAGAGATTCTCTTATCACATGCCGTACCGTCTCGATTTCAATCTGATGCGCAGAGAAGCCCGGGCGCTTATCGGCCGTCATGATTTTAAGGCCTTCCAGGCAAAAGATAACAGAGAGCGCAGTTCAATAAGAAGGATCAAAAAGATAGTCTTAATCCGCATGGGCGATTTCATAGATATAGAGATGGAGGCGGACGGATTTCTTTATAATATGGCGAGGATCGTTGTAGGTACACTTATTGAGATAGGGAGAGGCAAGTTTCCGCCCGGATCCATGAAAAAGATACTCAAAAGTAGAGACCGCACAAAGGCGGGTCCTACCGTACCTCCGATGGGCCTCATTTTAAGTAAGGTGATATATTGATGCGCGCGCTAAGACTATCTTTATCGGTCATAATTCTATCTATCATCCTATTGTCCGGGGTTTTGGCCGAGGAGGATGCATATAGGTATAATGATCTCGGGATCATGCATCTAAAGAGTGGCCGGTACGATGAGGCGTCGGGTGAATTTATCAAGGCGCTTGCCGTCGACCCGCGTTTTTTGACCGCAAAATATAATTTGGCCTTAACCTATAGAGTCATGGGCAAGACGGAGAAGGCTTTAGAGAAACTAAAAGAGATTCTTAAAGAGTCACCGGAATTTGTAGAGGCCCACTATACGCTTGGGACACTCTTAATCGAACGCTATGATTTCGCCGGCGCGCTTGAGCCGCTCACCAAAACGATAACCATCAAGGCAAACCACGCAGATGGCTGGGCCAACTTAGGATACGCCCTCTTTATGGTAGAGCGTTACGACGAGGCTTTGACTGCATACGCGAAGGCGGAATTCTTGAACCCAAAAGATGCAAAGATATTTTTCTATAGAGGACTGACATACGAATCATTGCGTGATTATCAAAGCGCGATACGCTCATATGCGAGCGCGTTGAGCCTGAATCCGGACTACGAGGATGCCAAGGCGGCGCTCGTCTATCTTGAGATTATAGCAAAATGCGACAATAGGCTCGCAGAAGACCCCGAAGATACAGAGCCATACCACCGCCTGGGAGAACTTTACATGAAGAGGGGATTGTATAATGAGGCGATAAAGGAGTATAAGAAGCTGCTCGATTGCGACCCATTAAACGAAGGGGGCAGGATAGCATTAGCTGCGGCTTTCCGAAAGATAGGGCTCTATGAAGATGCCGCAACTCAATACGTTTTGGCCACAGCGGCAAACGATCTTTCCCAAGAGGCATATAAGGGGTTATGGGAGGTATACAAGGAGGATCTGAAGAACGCAAAAGAGGCGGAATTTTATAAGCACAAATATGAAGAGTTATGCGAGAGTGTGAGATAGGCTTATGCATGTGCTGTCCAAATTATGTTAAAAAAATATTTGACAACGGTCGATAGATATGTTATATATATTATTCCTATCTAAAAGAACAGGATATAGTTATGAAGACTTTTATGGTAAAAATAGCTGATGTAAAGCGCAAGTGGTTGCTTGTCGATGCAAAGGACAAAGTGCTCGGCAGGGTAGCTACCCGGGTGGCCTCTATTTTGCGTGGTAAGACCAAACCTACATATGCACCACATATGGATGTAGGTGATCATGTAGTTGTCGTAAATGCAGGCAAGATAAGGGTTACCGGAAGAAAGCTTACCCAGAAGATCTATCAGAGATTTACCGGCTATCCGGGAGGCCTCAAGGAGGTCAGTATGGAGACGATGATGGAGCGTAAGCCGGCCGAGGCACTGAGAATAGCCATTAAAGGGATGTTGCCCAAAAACAAGCTTGGACGTCAGATGTTCAAGAAGCTCAAGATATATGCAGACGAGAAGCACGACCATGCGGCTCAAAACCCGCAACTCATTGAACTGAAATAGGTTAAGTGGAGAAGGATATGGCGACAGAACAGTATTACGCAACCGGAAGACGCAAGGAAGCAGTAGCCAGGGTTTACCTGCGCAAAGGCAATGGTAAGTTCAACATCAATGGCCGCGAGCTTAAGACATACTTCCCTCGGGAAGTCCACCAGATCATCATACAGCAGCCTTTAAAGATAACTGACCTCTTGGTGAAATTTGATATAAAGGCGAATCTTTGTGGCGGTGGTGCCTCCGGACAGGCAGGGGCTTTGAGGCATGGCATAGCCCGCGCGCTTCTTAAGGTTAATGCCGAGCTTCGCCCACAGCTTAAACGCGAGGGGTTCCTGACGCGCGATCCGCGCATGAAGGAACGCAAAAAATACGGCCGCAAGAGGGCCAGAAAGAGGTTCCAGTACTCCAAACGTTAACAGATCTATAAAATGTGAAAAGTATATTGGGCCTATCTGGTCTCTACTCGACGAGGCTCTCGTCGATAAAAGAGTTGACAAGATAGGCCCATTTGTTTTACAATAGGACTTCCGACACATAGGGGCTAATAAGGTATAATATTATGGTATATAAAGGCGAGGTACTCTTATGATCAAGGTAGCGGTAGTAGGCGCAACAGGATATACAGGAGAGGAGTTGGTAGATATATTGGTCGGCCATCCGAGCGCGGATATAGTTTCCCTATCGGCCAAGATAGATAAGCCGCAGGATATTGCCGAAATATTTCCATCTCTATCCGGCAAGATCTCTATGGTCTGCGGTGACCTGGATGTTAAAGAGGTGAATGCTAAAGCAGATGTAGTATTTTTAGCGCTTCCTCACGGGGTATCTATGGCTGTCGCGCCAAAATTCTTAAAGGCCAAAAAACGGGTTATAGATCTCAGTGCGGATTACAGGCTTTCTGTCAGTGATTATGAGAAGTGGTATAAGAGGGACCACACGGATAAAATGAATCTCTCAAAGGCAGTTTATGGATTGCCCGAACTTCACAGAGATCAGATCAAGAAAGCCTCATTTATAGCAAACCCGGGATGTTATCCGACAAGCATAGCCCTTGCGTCCGTACCGGCCATAAAAGAAGGGCTGGCTGAGACAGACGGCATAATAGCCGATTCGAAGAGTGGTGTAACCGGCGCAGGCAGAAGGGCAGATATAGCCCTCTCCTTTGGTGAGGTGAATGAGAGCATGAAGGCTTATAAGATAAATCAGCATCAGCATATGCCGGAGATTGAGATGGAGCTGGGGAAATTTGCAAAGAAGAAGATAAAGTTGAGTTTTATTCCGCACCTCGTTCCCCTAAATAGAGGAATATTATCGACAGTCTATATGCAGTTGAAGAAGGCCGTTTCACTAAAAGAGGTAGTTGCAACATACAAGGCGTTCTATAAAGGGGAGAGATTCGTCAGGGTCCTCGATGAAGGTATATACCCTACGATAAGGGATGTGGTAGGAAGCAACTTTTGCGGTATAGGTTTGGTTGTAGATAAGGAGAGAGGGCTTCTCATTGCCGTCTCAGTAATAGACAACCTGACAAAAGGCGCGGCAGGCCAGGCAGTGCAGAATATGAATATAATGTGTGGTCTAGATGAGACGATGGGGCTTATGTAATGAAACTCGCAAAAGGATTCCTGGCTAATGGCGTAAGGTGTGGGTTAAAGAGAGAGAAGAGAGACCTTGCCCTGATCTATTCTGAGATACCGGCAATCGCGACCGGCGTCTTTACCCGGAATTGTTTCAAGGCAGCACCCGTAATCGTCAGCAGCGCCCAGATAAAGAATGGCAGGGCACAGGCCATCATAGTAAATAGCGGGAATGCCAATTGCTGTGCAGGCCCTTCATCGCTCAAAGATGCCAAGACAATGGTTTCAGGTTCTGCCAAGCTGTTGGGGATCTCCACAAAGGATGTCCTGGTAGCATCTACCGGCGTGATAGGAAGGCCGCTGCCCATAAAGAGGATATCGAGCAGATTGCCCGGACTGGTTTCGGGTTTAAACAGGGGTGGTTGGAATAAAGCCGCAGAAGCTATAATGACGACAGATACTAAGATAAAGATGGCCTCCAAAACTTTTAAGATAGGAAGCTCTGTCGTAACTATAACCGGCATGGCAAAGGGGGCGGGTATGATACACCCGGACATGGCGACTATGCTCGCATTTATAGTTACGGATGCCAATATAGATAGAGCATTATTTAAGTCGATATTCAAACGGGCTGTCGACAAGTCGTTTAATGCTATTTCGGTAGATGGTGATACGAGCACAAACGATTGTGCACTGGGTCTGGCAAATGGCGCGGCGAAAAATAAGAAGATCACTTACGGCTCAAGAGGAGCAAATAAGTTCAGCCTTGCCATGGATAATATCATGGTCGCTTTGGCGAAAGAGATGGTGAAGGATGCCGAGGGCGCGACAAAGTTCATCGAGATCGAGATAAAGCATGCCAGAAGCAGCGCTGAAGCAAAGAAGGTGGCCAATAGACTTTCTACATCACTCCTTTTTAAGACGGCCGTTTTTGGCGAAGATCCAAATTGGGGAAGGATAGTCGCGGCGATCGGCTCAAGCGGCGTTAAGATGTCACCCCAGAAGGTAGATATAACAATAAATGGCTTGAAGGTCGTCAAGGGTGGTTTAGGGATCCGGAACAACGTAAGACTATTGAGAGAGGTTTTTTCCAGAAAAGAATTAGACGTGACGATTGATCTTAAAGACGGATCCGGATCATACCTGATGTGGACGTCAGATATATCCACTGAATATGTCAAGTTTAATGCTGAATACGCAACTTAACGCTATGGTGATTGTATGGTAGTAAAGAGCGCGATAAAGAAATCGGATGTATTGATAGAGGCATTGCCTTATATAAGGTCCTTCAGGGGCAAGGTAGTTGTCATAAAATATGGAGGCAGCTCTCTTGAGGATGATGAATCGAGGAAAAACATCCTTCAGGATATCGTCTTTATGTCCTACGCAGGTATGAAGCCTCTTCTCGTACACGGTGGCGGACCGCATATCAACGAGAGGCTGAAGGAGATCGGCAAGAAGGCCGTATTCGTAGATGGGCACCGCGTTACAGACAAAAAGACCCTATCTGAGGTGAAGAAGATATTTGCCGGATTGGGTGAAAAAATAGCGACTGAGATAAAGGAGCTTGGCGGCAAGGCACTTGCTTTAAGTGATGGCACAGACGGCGTGATAAAGGCAGAGAAGCTTAAAGCAGAGCAGGGCAATCTGGGATACGTGGGCAAGGCGACATCCCTGGACACGGATCTGATAAATAGTTTAATGGAAGATGAGGTAATACCTGTTATAGCGCCCATAGGGAAGGACGATAAAGGCACTTTTTACAACATAAATGCCGATAGCGTTGCCAGTAAGACGGCCATCCTAATGCAGGCCGTGAAGTTGGTCTTATTGACGAATGTCGATGGCGTGATGAAACAGGATGGTAAAGAGCCGGCGCTCATACAGAGCCTGAATGAAGCCGAAACATCGAGGTTGCTTAAAGAGGGTGTCATAAGCGGGGGTATGATGCCTAAGGTTACCGCTTGCCTTGATGCCGTTAAAGGCGGTGTCAACAAGGCGCATATAGTTAATGCAAAACTGCCCCATGCATTACTCCTTGAGATGTTTACCAAGAGGGGTATCGGAACGGAGATCACAAAATGAAGACAAAGAAAATAATGGAATTATATAATGATTATGTGATGCCGACATATACCCAGACACCTATCGTGCTTGTCAAGGGTGATGGATTGAAAGTCTTTGATTCAGAAGGCAATGAATACCTCGATTTCTTTCCTGGCTGGGCCGTCAGCGGACTTGGCCATTGCCATCCAAGGGTGGTTAAGGCCATCAAGCAACAGGCCGGCAAGATGATACATGTACCAAATAACTATATGAATGAGCTGCAGGCGCAACTGGCGCTTGCGATAGTAAAGAACTCTTTTGATGGAAAGGTATTTTTTGCAAACAGCGGAGCCGAGGCGAATGAAGCGGCGATAAAGTTGGCGCGCAAATATGGAAACCAGAGGGGCGGCCGGTTTGAGATCATATCTATGCTCAAGTCGTTTCACGGAAGGACACTGGCTACAATTACTATGACGGGACAGGATAAGGTTAAGGTCGGTTTTGAGCCATTGCCGGCGGGTTTTTTATCCGTACCGTTTAATGATCTCGAAGCCCTTAAGTCGGCGGTGACGGACAAGACCGCGGCTGTAATAGTTGAACCTATACAGGGAGAAGGCGGGATAAGCGTTGCCGATGAAGCTTATATGAGAGGCCTTAGGAGATTTTGCACAGAGAAGGATATCCTCTTGATCTTCGATGAAGTCCAGACCGGCATGGGCAGGACAGGAAAGGTCTTTGCATATCAACATTATGATATAGAGCCTGATGTTATGACGCTGGCAAAGTCTCTGGGCGGTGGTGTGCCGATCGGTGCCATAGTTGCAAGAAGGCACATAGCCGATACACTTGGTGCCGGTAGCCATGCCTCGACCTTTGGCGGAAGCCCCATAGTCTGCGCCGCGGCATTGGCTGTCTTTGAAGCAATAGATGAGGAAGGGCTGATCGATAATGTAGATAAGATGGGCGCGTATCTCGTGAGCTCTCTTAAGAAGCTTAAAAGTACAAGCGGCGTTATAAAAGAGATACGGGGCAAAGGCCTCATGATAGGAGTTGAGCTTAAGATCGAAGGGGAGAAAATAGTTAAGGAATGTCTAAAGAGGGGGCTTTTGATAAATTGTACCCAGAAGAAGACCTTGAGGTTGATGCCGCCTCTTGTCGTGAAGAAGAGAGATATAGACAAGGCTATTAAAATATTAAATGAAGTATTAAACAATAATAAGGTGAAGCCATGAAGAAGGATCTTATATCGATAAAAGATCTTACTCCCAAAGAGATAAACGCGTTATTCTCTTTGGCAGACAGATTAAAGAAGGCCAAGTCTATGCAGCCGCTTAAAGGAAAGTGCCTCGGCCTCATATTCCAGAAACCGTCAAATAGGACGAGGGTCTCTTTCGAGGTGGGCATAGCTCAGTTAGGAGGCAGGGCGATCTATCTGAGGCCTGAAGATGTTAAGCTGGGTTCAAGGGAGCCGGCCAAGGATGTTGCCAGGACCCTTTCGAGATATCTTGATGGTATCGTTGCTAGGACATTCAAACATAATGACCTGTTAGAATTGGCAGGGTTTGCAAGCGTACCTGTAATAAATGCCTTAAGTGATCTTTTGCATCCATGCCAGGCCCTTAGCGATTTATATACCATAAGGAAGAAGCTGAAGAAGTTGAAGGGGGCGAAGGTGGCTTATATAGGTGATGGTAATAATGTAGCCAATTCCCTCCTCTACGGATGCAGCAAGATGGGAGTAAATCTATCGATCGCATCACCGAAAGGGTATGAGCCCTCAAGGGAAATTTTAAGTGAATCCTTAGAGTTCGCCTCAAAGAACGGATCGGAGATATCACTTATAAGCGATGCCTCAAGGGCGGTATCAGGTGCAGATATAGTCTATACAGATGTCTGGACATCTATGGGACAGGAGACTCAGGCAGGAAAGAGGAGGCAGGATTTTAAGAATTTTCAGGTTAATGCAAAACTATTATTTCATGCAAAGCCAAAGGCCCTCGTTATGCACTGTCTTCCTGCGCACAGGGGCGAGGAGATTTCCGAAGGGGTACTGGAAGGCCCAAGATCGATAGTATTCGATCAGGCCGAAAATAGGCTCCACATGCAGAAGGCGATACTGGTTAAGCTGTTAAGTAAAATGAAATGATTTAGATAAGAGGGAGTCTTTACATGGCAAAAAAAGTAATTCTCGCATATTCAGGTGGATTGGACACGTCGGTCGCGGTGAAATGGCTTAAGGACAAAGGCTATACCGTGGTGGCTTATATGTCCAACGTAGGCCAGGAGGTGAATGTCTCTAAGATTGCTAAGCGGGCAAAGGCGGCCGGTGCCGCAAAGTTCATCTACCACGACCTTAAAAAAGAGTTCGTTAAGGACTTTGTCTGGCCGACACTTAAGGCGGGCGCGGTCTATGAGGATAAATACTATTTGGCCACCGCGCTTTCAAGGCCATTGATAGCCAAAGGGCTCGTTGAGACAGCGCACAAAGAGAAGGCGCACTTTGTAGCCCATGGTTGTACCGGAAAGGGAAATGACCAGGTCAGGTTCGAGGTGACGATTAATATACTCGACCCAAAACTCAAGGTTATTGCACCGGTGCGGGAGTGGGAGCTTCCCACAAGGGATGCTGAGATAAGGTATGCGAAGATGCACGGTATACCCCTTGAGGTTACCAAAAAGAGCCCCTACAGCATAGATGAAAATGTCTGGGGTACGTCCATTGAATGCGGCGTGTTGGAGGATCCGTGGAAGGAGCCGCCGGAAGGCGCTTACAGGATGACGGCACCACCGGCCAAATGGCCAAAGAAGGCGGAAGAAGTAAAGATAAATTTCCTTAAGGGTATCCCGGTCGGTATCAACGGAAAGAGATATGACGGGCTTGCCCTTATAGATAAGTTAAATAAGATAGGAGGCAAGCACGGCATAGGCAGGACAGATCTCGTTGAGAATAGGCTTATCGGTATCAAGTCGAGAGAGATCTATGAAGCGCCTGCTGCCACCATACTCCATGAGGCACAGAAGGATCTCGAGTCTTTGGTGATGGACAGGGAACTCCTGCACTTTAAGAGGTCCGTCTCAGCAAAATATGCGGAGCTCGTATATAATGGATTGTGGTACACACCTCTTAAGAAGGTCTTGGATAAGCTCTTCGATGCGACACAGTCGCGGATTACAGGAGAGGTTAGGGTAAAGCTCTACAAAGGAAGGGCGGTCTCTGTCGGCAGAAAGTCAGCAAATTCCTTGTATAAGAAAGAGTTGGCCACCTACGGAGCCGGAGATATATTTGACCAGTCTTTGGCAAAGGGTTTTATTGAGCTGTGGGGATTACCTTACAGGAAGAATTGATAGGTTGCAATTGTTTTATTTATGACTTACAACTTATGACTTATAACTAAAAGGAGTTACAGATGCCTAAATTATGGGGTACGAGATTTAAGAAGAAGCCGGACCCGCTGGCCGAGGCATTCACAAGGAGTATAGATGTGGATAAGAGGCTGGCCAAATACGATGTCGTTGGCAGCATAGCGCACGCAAAGATGCTGGCCCATTGTAATATCATCTCCAAGCCCGATGGCGAGAAACTCGTCAAGGGTTTAAGCGAGATACTGAAATCGATCGAGAGCGGCAAGTTTAAGATAAGTCCGCATGCAGAGGATATCCATACTGCTATTCAGAATGACCTGGCCAAGAGGGCAGGCAAGGTTGCAGATAGGCTCCATACGGCGAGATCGAGAAATGACCAGGTCTCTTTGGACATGAGATTATATTGCAGGGAAGAGGTCAAGGCGTTGATCGACTTGATCGGCAAGTTGCAGAAGGCCATATTAAAATTTGCCAGGGATAATATCAAGATAGTGATGCCGGGGTTTACGCATATGCAGCATGCGCAGCCTGTCTTATTGGCGCACCATATGCTTGCTTACGTCGAGATGCTTGAGAGGGATAAGGAAGGGTTGAAGCACGACTTGAAAGTTGTAAATATTCTTCCGCTCGGATCCTGCGCATTGGCGGGTACATCCCTGCCGATAAACAGAAGGTATGTGGCAAAGCTGCTCGATTTTTCGGAGATAGCCGAAAATAGCATGGATGCAGTAAGCGACAGGGATTTTGTGTTGAGAATATTATCTTCAGCAGCTATATTGGGGATGCACCTATCGAGGATCGCAGAGGACCTGATCCTCTTCGCAACTTCTGAATTCGGGTTTTTTGTTCTGGATGAATCCTTCTGTACGGGTTCTTCTATAATGCCCCATAAAAGGAATCCGGATCCGCTTGAGCTGATAAGGGGATCTTCCGGCAGGTGTTACGGAAACCTGGTGGCGCTCCTTACTATCATGAAAGGGTTGCCCATGACATACAACAGAGACATGCAGCTCGACAAGGGGCCGCTCTTCGATTCATTCGATGTTGTAAAAGAGGAAGTAGCCCTGCTGGGTAAGATATTTGGCAATATAGAGGTAAACGAGGAAGCGGTTGAGGCGGGCCTTAAGGATGAAGAGCTCTTTTCAGTCGATATTGTTGAATACCTGATAAATAAAGGGGTCTCTTACAGGGAAGCACATGACGCGGTAGGGAAGTTGTTTAAATACTGCGTTGATCATAAAAAGAGCGTCCGGAACCTATCGGTCGATGAGCTTAAGAAATTTTCTGACAAGCTGGAGGTCGATGTCAAGATAACCTTTACGTCGCAAAGGTGTGTTGATCACCGCAAATCAAAAGGCGGGACATCTACTCAAGAGGTGAAGAAGCAGATATCAAAATGGGGTATTCGTCTGGTATAACTTAAGGGGTTTGGAGTATGCACGATTTTAGGTACAAGTCAGGGAAGCTTTACTGCGAAGGTGTCAGCGTAGAGAAAATAGCGCGCAAGGTCGGCACCCCCGTCTATATCTATAGCAAGAAGACATTGCGTGACCACTACCGCAAGCTAAAAGACGCCTTCGTCAGCGTTAAGCCGCTGATCTGTTTTTCTATGAAGGCCAATTCGAACCTGAGCGTCTGTCGCACTCTCGTTAGGGAGGGGTCTGGCCTCGATGTAGTTTCAGGAGGGGAGCTCTACAGGGCGTTACTAACAGGGGTCAACCCGCAAAAGGTCGTATACGCGGGTGTGGGCAAGACCGAAAAGGAAGTGCGTCAGGCAATACGCGCAAGGATACTATTCTTTAATGTCGAATCTATGCCGGAACTTGAGTTGATAAATAAGGTGGCCCGTTCGATGCGGAGAAGGGCAGATCTCTGTATCAGGGTTAATCCAGACGTCTCTGCCCATACACATCACTATATAACTACCGGAACCGAGGAGAATAAGTTCGGGATAGATTTTCATGCGGCAAAGGCCTTATTCAGGCGAGCCAAAGATTTTCCTAATGTGAGGATAGTAGGGTTACATGTCCATATAGGGTCGCAGATTACTATAGCGGCACCCTTTAAGAAGACGATAAAGAAGGTCTTCTCCTTCATAGATGCTAATAGGCTCGATGTGAAATATCTTAACATAGGCGGAGGGTTGGGCATAGTATACGATAAGGAGAAGCCGCAATCTGCTCTGAAATTTGCAGATGCCATACTGCCTATCTTAAGAAAGAGGAGAGGTCTTGGTATTATCCTTGAGCCGGGCAGGTTCATCGCCGGCAACGCAGGCATACTCCTTACAAGGGTCACCTATATAAAGAAGGCCAGGCGAAAGAGGTTTGCCATAGTCGATGCCGGCATGAATGACCTTGTGAGGCCGTCCCTATATGATGCGCACCACACTATTTTGCCCGCACATGCTAAGAAGAGACGCCGCGAAGTGTATGATATCGTAGGGCCGATATGTGAGAGCGGTGATTTTCTCGCCAAGAAGAGGCGTATCGAGTCTTTGGCGAGTGGAGACCTATTGGCTGTGATGGGCGCGGGTGCATATGGCTTTACCATGTCGAGCAATTACAACTCAAGGCCTCGCGCAGCAGAGGTATTGGTAAATGGAGGTAGGTTCAGCGTGGTTCGTCGTCGAGAGACCTACGCGGATTTGGTAAAATATGAATAGTCCAATCGAATTTACAAAGATGGCGGCGAGCGGGAACGACTTTCTGGTTCTGGACAATCGTGGCCTTAAGCTACGGATTCCCGATTCCGAGCTCCCTCTTCTGGCCAAGAGGTTGTGCCAAAGGCGATTTTCCGTCGGAGCTGATGGGCTTCTCGTTATAGAAGAGTCAAAAAAGGCAGACTACAGGATGCGGATATTTAATCCTGATGGTTCTGAAGTGACTATGTGTGGAAATGGCTCCCGCTGTGCGGCGCTCTATGCCGTGGAAAAGGGAATTGCGAAGAAGGATCACCGGATCGAAACATTGGCGGGATTGCTCGAGGCGAATGTTGATGGAAGGCGCGCGCGGGTCAAGCTGGCAGATCCGAGGATGCTGCGGCTCGATTTTGAAATAGATATCGGCGGAGACGCGCATAGAGTGAGCTACATTAATACGAACGTACCGCATGCCGTATATTTTGTTGACGATCTCGAGGGGGCCGACGTTAAAGGCCTTGGCGCAGCTACGAGATATCATAAAGAGTTTGCGCCGGAAGGTACGAATGCCGATTTTGTAAAGGTAAAGGGGGAGAAATCTATCAATATACGCACCTATGAGCGCGGGGTAGAAGGCGAGACCCTTGCCTGCGGAACGGGGGCGGTTGCTTCCGCGATAGTATCGGCCATATTGAAAGGAGTTAAATCCCCCGTTGATGTAGAGACAAAAGGTGGTGAAGTTCTGAAGATATACTTTGACCTAAAAGACGATTTAGCAAAAGACGTCTATCTAGAGGGCAATGCTGAGATCATTTATGAGGGAAAGGTTCTTCAATAAGAGGTGATGATATGTTCAAGGGTTCATACGTAGCACTGGTAACTCCTTTTAAGAATGGCAAGATCGACGAGAAGAGGTATGCCGAGCTTATAGAGTTCCAAATAAAGAATGGCACCGATGGGATAGTCCCGGCCGGTTGTACAGGCGAGGCCGCCACGCTTAACCATGATGAGCAGAAGCGCCTGATGGACTTTGTGGTAGGGG
>JABMSB010000073.1 GCA_013202205.1 Candidatus Omnitrophota bacterium | reverse complement strand
GCCGATAAGATAGTGGTCATAAGGGATGGGGTCAATGTGGAAGAAGGGGATCACGATAGTTTGATTTGTGCAAAGAGCCATTATTGGGATATGTACTCAGCTGCAAAGTGAAGAGAGAGAGATGGGCGAGACGAGATATTTCATTAAAAAAGTAGGAAGCGAACATCCCTTCGTCTTTATAGATGCGGGTGCCATGGGTGGCGTATCTCTGAAGAAGTGGAAAGAGGTGTTACCCATTATGAGATTCGTAGGTTTTGAACCCGACTGCAGGGAATTCTCGAAGCTCGAGAATACCCAAAAAGTTCAGTATTCGAACTATCTTCTGCACAGCAAGTCACAGGATTTAACATTATATATTACCAGAGGACGAGGCAAGACATCTATCTTTAGACCCAACATGGGTCTTTTGTCGCGCTATGAAGATGCTGAGAGGTTTGAGGTGATAGAAGAAAAGATGATTCCCTCATCCAGGGTGACTACGCTCGATTCTTTTATGGATCAAAACGGGATTTCCGGCATAGATTTTCTTAAGATAGATACACAGGGCAGCGAGCTTTCTATTTTGCAAGGAGGCCGGGATAAGGCCCTCCCGGGTATCTTTGCCATTCAAACTGAAGCAGAATTCGCTGAATTATATCATGGCCAACCGCTCTTCAGAGATATCGACGCATTTATGGATGCTCACGGCTACCAATTAATAGACCTGAGGAGGGCATACTGGAAACTTAAGGGATACTATGACTACAACGGCAAGGGGGAGCTTATCTTTGCAGATGCCTTATATTTTAAGAAGCTGGATATTTTTCAGCAAGAAATATCGGATGGGCCAAAGGCCGCACAAAATAGGGCGAAAATTTTTAAAAGTATATTAACCTGTATAGTTTATGGGATATTCGATTATGCTATTTCGATTGCGCGGATAGGGTTGGAATCGAATTGTTTTAAAGATGGGGAAGATGCGGATATCGCCTCTCAAATAAGAAAGATAGCGCGCAAAGGCACACTTTCTCGATTTCACATAGGATGCAGGCCTTACGACGCCTTGAGTGCAGCTTTGCAGAGATGCAAACCTCGCTCATACCTGGGGTGGGCAGATGGGGATAGCCAGATCGGCAATACAAAGGCATCAGATTAACCTTATTGACGCAAAGGCGCCACAGATGGATCTTAAAGATCTGGGATATAGGATGGCCAGTTTGGAGATTACCAATATCTGCAATTTCAGATGTCAGTGGTGTCCGTATACCCTGGGTCGAACCCTGGAAAGAAGCATGAAAAAAGAAGAGGCCTTCTATGCCATAGACCAGCTTAAAAAGTGCGGCGGCGGTCAGCTCAATTACCTGGAGTTAAACCTATTGGGAGAACCCTTGATCCATCCACATCTTTTTGAGATCATCGAATATGCGCACAGGCAAAATATGAAGGTTAAGATTGTAACGAATGGATCTCTCTTTTCGGCAGAGATGATAGATAAGCTCTTAGAAAGCCGGCCCGAAATAATCAAAATATCACTACAGGCGCTCAGCGCAGAGGGTTTCAATTCTGTGCGCGGTACACCCATATCTTTCGATGAATATGTGCGCAGGATCGCGAATTTAATAAAGAGGCGCGAGGACTATGCAGAGACGATACTACGCTTATTCAACTGAGTGTATTCCATATTCGTGGATACTATCGAAAAGTTTTATTTGGGATGATGCCGCACGATGACTATCTGAAATATGTTTATCACAATAAGAGAACCCTCCTGAAAGGGCTGACTGCTTTTTTAGACATTCTCCACAAAGAATATGGCGGATTCGGCTACGACAGAAAGGGGTTGTCAGATAATTATGAAAAGATAAAGAACGAAGATTTTTCCAATGACATCCCCTTATGCGATATTTTAAAGAATGTTATTATAACTTTAAAACAACATTCTCCATGGCTGCACCTAACGGATAAATACCCCTTGCGCGGGAAGGATGGGGTGTGCAAGTCTGACAAAATTGGAATACTTGCGGACGGCCGCGTGGTGTTATGTTGTCTCGATTGTTTCGGAGGTACGACAATAGGCAATATATTTACCGACAATCTAGCCAATATCCTCCTTAGGGCAAGGGATAAGATAGCCATGCTTCGCAAGGGAGAATTTGTTTTTGGTTTGTGCAAACAATGTCACGGATATTTTACAAAACGCCACCGTTTTTTAAAATGGATGAAGGGTAGATTCAACGCGCTTATTGAATATGAAGAGCGTTAGTCAGAAGGAATAAGGGTTATGCCGGTAACAATCCCCCAAAACAGCGATATGCGCTTTGAAGTGACGACGAGATGCAATTATAATTGCGTGATCTGTCCGCGAGAGAAACTCACACGCAAAAAAGAGACGATGAGCCTCGAACTCTTTAAGAAATTGCTCGATAAGATATTGGACGAGACGGATCGATATAGTACGGTCTCTTTTCCCGGCATGGGCGAACCGCTTATGGATGGGTCACTCGATGAAAAGATAACATATGCAAAGAAGAAGAACTTATCCGTCCTGATACTTACCAATGGTTCGTTCTTGAGTGTCGACAGGTTTAAAGAGTTGGAGGATTTGGGGGTTGAGTCCATAAGGGTCAGTTTTTATGGTGCCAGGCCGCAGAGCTATGCGAAGGCCCATGGTGTGAAAGAGGGTGGTCTGTTCGAAAAGGTAAGGGAGAATCTTAACAAAATAGCAAAGATCAAGCGGCATACCAGGCTACTGCTCACATTCAATGCTGTAAGGGGTGTCAACGATGGCTGCGATAAAGATTGGATCGACGAATGGAAGGATAAAGCAGATCTGCTAGAGGTCTGGCGTCCTCACAACTGGGTGGATGGCAGAGGCTACAGAAAGGTCCAGGAGAAGAAGCTGGCGACTTGCGGAAGACCCTTCCGGGGACCACTACAGATTCAAGTAGACGGGACTGTAAATATGTGTTGTTTCGATTTCGATGGGAAGCTTACACTGGGAGACCTAAAGACGGAGTCCCTTGAAGATATATTTTCATCCAAGCTATACAAGGAGATAGCTGCATGTCACACAAGTGGTGATTTTGAAGGCAGCGGCCTGATCTGCCAAAATTGCGATCAGCGCAATAGCGATAAAAGCGATGTCATGACCTATAATTCGATCTCCAATGATAGGGATAAACGGGTAAAACAACTCTCAACCACATATGAAAAAGTACTTTGAGGTAACCCACAAAAAGGTCTTTATCTGTAATTCCGCTAAGCGAACTGAGAAGTTTCTCAAGTCTCTTAAATCGCCCGGGCTGCGGTTTGCAATTTTGGATTTTAAGCCTTCCCCACAGATAAAAGATTTTGTGAGCTCGCTCAAAGGCAAAGACCTGACAGATAAGATTTTTGTAGATTTGGATAGTTTTCGGAGTGAATATATTCGTTTCATGAGAGATCTGAACCTAAAGAATAGGTCACTCCATTGGTGGGCCATGAATTTTACCAGTAAGAACCCGCTTCTTACAGGGTTGTACAACCGCATCTTTTACGTTTCCAGGCTCGCGAGGCTCATCAGGGAAGAGGATTTTGAGCATCTGATTATATTCACCTCGGATGTCGACATTGCAAGAAAATTAAAATCGATGGAGGGAGAGCTTGGTGTCAAGGTTAGCTGGTCGATCAAACAAAGATCGGCCTTGAAGAATTTTGTAATCCGCGCTCTACCTATTGCAATAATCTATCACGTATTTAATGTCCTTTGTAGGCGTCTGCTCTATTTAGGAATACGGAGAGCCTTCGAAAGAGATAAGAGGAGTGACGAGTTATATATGATCTTTACACCCTTTGAAGATAAGGTCTTTAAGGGAAAAACATTTGAAGATGTCTATTTTTGTTCTTTAAGAAATTTTTTCAGACAAAAGGGCATAAAGGTAATGACCGTAGGTCTCGTTTCCTGCAAATTTGGAAGTCTCCTCGCGAATAAAGAGGGGGATGTTTTTATTTTTGAGAATTTTGCGAAATTGTCCGATATCACTAAGCATCTGATTGCAAATTTGGGCTTTTTCTTTTCAAAACCAAAACTGAAAGGCCTTTTTAAAATTTCAAATATCGACGCTACGGATATGGTGACAAGCGAAATTGCGCTGTCGGTTAACAGCGGCCAGATTTTTTTAAACCTAATGG
>JABMSB010000072.1 GCA_013202205.1 Candidatus Omnitrophota bacterium | reverse complement strand
GCAGATCTCCGATTGAGTTGAGAAACGTCTTGACAATCTCTTTTTTTGGGGTATAATTGATATTGAAATTCAAAATCAATTAGGTGAGTCATGGACAAGGAACTGGACATATTTATCGATTTTTTAAGAGAGCGGAATCTTAAGCTGACTAGCCAGCGGGAGGATATCCTCAAGGTCTTTCTTAAGATCGATAAGCACCTCAGCGTAGAGGAACTTTACGATATAGTAAAGAAGAAGAATCCCCGGATCGGCCAGGCGACCGTATTTCGCACGCTTAAGCTTCTGCGCGAGGCAGGGTTTGCCGGAGAGGTCAATTTAGGGGATAGGTGTATAAGATATGAGTATAAGTATGGGCACAAACACCACGACCATCTCATATGCATAGAGTGCGGTCGGTGCATCGAAGTGGTAGATCCAAAGATAGAAGAGCTTCAACAGATTTTGTGTAAAAGGGAAGGGTTCTCACCCCAAAAACATAAGATGGAAATATTCGGTCTCTGTAAAGCTTGCAGGAAGGGATCCAGAAAGGCAAAATGATCATAGATTTGACTGAGATGGATGCCGGAGAGTTAGGGGTCATATCAGAGGTTCAGGGAGGCCATGATATGGCGAGGAGGCTTCAGAGCATGGGTGTGAGGCCAGGCAAAAGAATAAAGAAAGTGAGCTCCCATTTTTGGAGAGGGCCCCAGACAGTCGAGATAGATAAGGCGCAGGTTGCAATAGGTTTCAGCATGGCTACGAAGATCTTTATAGAGGTCCAAAGGTGAAGACCCAAGATATCAAAAAGATACTTTTGATGGGTAACCCGAACGTCGGTAAGAGCGCGATATTCTCAAGGCTCACGGGTGCTAAGGTTGTTATCTCCAATTATCCCGGTACGACGGTGGAGTTTACCCAGGGCCTGATGAAGATCGGGGATGCGCGTCCTATGATAATAGATGTCCCCGGGACCTACACGTTAGATCCGACCAATAAAGCTGAGGAGGTAGCGCTCCAGATGCTTTCAGGCGGGGATGTCGTCATCAATGTTATAGATGCGACGAATTTGGAGAGGAACCTATACCTGACACTACAGCTCTTGGAGCATAATGTGCCGGTAGTAGTCGCGCTGAACGTCTGGGATGAGACCGCACACAAGGGGATACATATCGATGTCGAAAGGTTAGAGAAGCACCTGGGCGTGCCGGTTGCGACTACCTGCGGACTTACCGGTGAGGGTATAAAGGAGATGGTAGAGCGCATATCCGAGGCCAAGGCTCCAAAATTTCATAAGCATTCTGATAGCCACCGGTGGCAGAGAATAGGTGAGATTATCGAGGACGTGCAGAAGCTGACCCATCACCACCATACGCTGCTTCAGAGGTTGGAGGATATATCGATTCAGCCATTATCCGGATTGCCTTTGGCTGCAGGCGTCATCTTTTGTGCTTTTTGGGTGGTGCGTTTTATCGGAGAAGGGCTGATAAATTATGTTTTTGAACCGCTCTTCGATAAGTTGTGGCTTCCTCTTATAATGAAGGTGAGCCCGTTTTTGGGCAGTGGAACCTTCCTCCACAATATCCTTATCGGCAAACTGGTAGACGGAACAGTAGATTTTAAACAATCGTTCGGCCTCTTTACGACAGGACTATTTGTCCCGATCGCCATGGTATTGCCATACATTGTCAGTTTCTACCTGATACTAGGGTTGCTCGAGGATTTTGGGTATCTTCCCCGGCTGGCAGTCCTGGTAGATAACCTGATGCACCGCCTGGGGCTGCACGGCTATGCGATCATACCGATGATATTGGGGTTGGGGTGTAATGTGCCGGGCGCTATGGCGATACGCCTTTTAGAGGGTAGGCGGGAGAGGTTTATTGCCGCAACACTGATGGCAGTCGCTGTTCCCTGCATGGCCCAAATAGCGATGATTGTAGGTGTGGTAGGCGAGAGGGGTGGGAGATATGTGCTCATTGTATTTGCTACGCTCTTTATCGTCTTCATCCTTAAGGGGTTGATATTGAATAAGGTCTTAAAAGGCGCGAGCCCTGAGATATTGACCGAGATCCCGCCATATAGGATACCCCAACCACGAGCTGTTTTTAAGAAACTTTGGATGCGAATATATGGTTTTGTAAGAGAGGCGCTGCCGCTTGTATTAGCCGGCATACTCTTTGTTAATATTCTATATGCGCTTGGGGTGATAGATTTCATGGCAAAGATCTTTGCGCCGCTCATGACAAAGTTGTGGGGGTTGCCTCAAGAGGCGGTGGCCGCACTTATAATAGGTTTTTTGAGAAAGGATGTGGCGGTAGGGATGCTTGCGCCACTTGACCTGACGACAAAACAACTGGTAATAGGGTCTACCGTATTATCTATCTATTTCCCCTGCATAGCGACTTTTGTTATATTTGTCAAAGAGCTGGGTATAAAAGATATGTTAAAGGCAGCTTTAATCATGATAGGGGTTGCGACAGTGGTAGGATCAGTGCTTAACCTTATATTGACGTAATATGAGAAAGGAAGAGAGAGATGGGAAATGACAAAAAATCTATAGAGGTGCTCAGTATATCGCTTGAGATGGAGAAGAAAGGGTATGATTTTTATATGAAAGCAGCAAATAAATCTACAAATGAACTTGGTAAGAAGACATTCGCAGCGTTAGCTGAAGATGAAAAGCGTCACGCAGAGGCCATAGAGAAATATCAAGAGAGTATATCCGGAGGAAAAGCTTCACCGCAACTAAAGACTGCCGTGGCTTCGCACAAGAATATTAAAGAGAGGCTATTGTTTGGTAAGAGCGAAGCGGAGCGTCTAAAAGATCTCTCGGTAGATGCCGATGAACTGAAGGCGTATGATGTGGCTATGCAGCTTGAGAAGGATGGACGGGATTATTACAAGAAGGCACTTGAGTCCCTGGAGGATGAGAAGGTGAAAGATCTCTACAAATTTTTGATATCGGAGGAAGAGGCCCATTTTGATATAATCTTTCGTACAGCTGAATATTTAAAGGATCCGGGAGGGTGGTTTGCCAAAGAGGAAGGCCATTTCTTCGAAGGTTGATAAAGAGAGAGAGGATATAGATGAAGAGAAAGAAGATAGTCTGTTGCGGTGAGATGCCGGTCGATTTTATTTCTAAGATGAAAACCCGAGGTCAGATGCAATTCTGCGCGACGCCGGGAGGCTGCATCTTTAATACAGCCGTCCTTTCATCTAAATTGGGCCTTGAGGTCGCCATGGTTACGAGGATCGGCAAAGATAGATTGGCCGATTTCGTCATAGACTATGCCAGGTCGCAGGGCATAGATACAAGAGGTATAGTCCAAACCGAAGATACCAAGACACCCCTGGCTATCGCCTGCATAGATAAGAAGGGTGATGCTTCCTATTCATTTTATAAGATGATAGGTCCCCAACTTGCCATACCGGATAAGGATATACCAAAGAGGTTATTCGATGGGGCGTCGATCTTCCATTGCGGCTCCGCATATTCATATAATGACTATAGCCACCAGACGCTCATGAAGCTGCTCAATATTGCTAGAGAGAAGAAGCTCTTCATCTCCTATGATCCAAACGCAAGGAAGAAGATGGTCGTTGGTTCTAAAGCAGCCAGGGCGAGGATGCTTAATATATTGCCATTTGTGAGCCTTGCGAAGATGAATGACTTCGATCTGAAATTCATCACAGCCCAAAAGACCCTCGATAAAGCCCTGCGTAAGATCAAGGACTTGACGGATGCCCATATCGTTATAACGCTGGGTGCCAAAGGCGCCTTTTACCTCAGAGGTAAGAAGAGGATCTTCGTTCCTGCTTTCAAGGTGAAGGTAGCGGATACTATAGGCGCCGGTGATAGTTTTACCGCAGGGCTGCTATATAGATATGCCTGTTATGGAGAGAAGATCTTTCACGAGGATACCCGGACCCACTTACGCTTTGCCACAGCCGTATCTGCCATAACCTGCACAAAAGACGGCGCCACCTCCGCCATAAGAGGTCTTAAGCAGGTCAAAACCTTCTTAAAGCGCAATAGATAACCCACACTCCCAGCTAATTCAGTGGCTCACACTTAAGTGTGAGCCACTTTTGCTGTAGGACCCACCTGTCATTTTTGCTTGCAATTCGGGCTTTATTTAGTATAATAATGGCCTAATCAAGATAAGAGGTATTGATGAGAGCTGCAATATATTATGCCAATAATGATCTCCGCATAAAAGAGATAGATACCCCCAAGATAGGTCCCGGGGAAGTATTGATGCGTGTTGAGGCCAGTGGTATCTGCGGCAGCGACATAATGGAGTGGTATCGGATAGATAGGGTACCCCTCGTTTTAGGGCACGAAGTAGCCGGTGTAGTAGCAGCGGTTGGTGCAGGTGTAAAGGATTTTAAGGCGGGCGACCGCATATGCGCAGCACACCACGTGCCGTGCAACGAATGCCATTTCTGTAAAACAGGGCACCACACAGTATGTGAGACATTGCGCAAGACAAACTTTGATCCGGGTGGATTTGTGGAATTCCTAAGGATACCAAAAGTAAACGTCAAAGAAGGTATCTTTAAGCTCTCAGACAAAACTTTATTTGAAGAGGCGACCTTCGTAGAGCCGCTTGCCTGTGTATTGAGAGGTCAGAGGGCAATAGGTGTAGGGTCTGAGAAGTTCGTTCTTATCGTAGGAAGCGGCATGGCAGGACTCCTGCACCTTAAGTTGGCTAAATCTTTAGGGGCCGCTTTTGTCGTAACTACCGATATCGATGAATTTCGCCTTGACGCAGCAAGGCGCTTCGGGGCAGATAAAGCGATCGATGCCAAAGATTATACGCCGGATTTGATACGCAAGATGAATGGCGGTAGATTGGCAGATATAGTTATTATTTGCGCAGGTGCCACTTCTGCGATGGGACAGGCACTTAAGTCGGTCGAGCGAGGAGGGACAATACTCTTCTTTGCCCCGACCGGCAAAGGGGAGACGATACCCCTTTCAGTCAACGATCTATTTTGGCGTACGGAAATAACTCTTAGGAGCTCTTACGCCGGAAGCCCGGCTGATTATGCTGAAGGCCTGAAGCTCATCGAGTCCGGGAAGATAAACGTCAAGGATATGATAACACACCGGCTGGGGCTCGACAAAATACAGGAAGGATTTAAATTGGTGGTAGATGGTAAGGATTCCATTAAAGTAATAATCAAACCGCAGAAATAACTATCAAAAAGGAGGTTGTCAATGGACTGGGGAATGAAGAATAGATTGTCGAGGATAATAAAGCCGGATACAGGGCATACGGTGATGCTTGCAATAGATCACGGTTATTTTTTGGGCCCTATAAAGAAGCTTGAAGATCCGGGGGAGACGATAGCCCCTATTTTGTCTTATGCCGATGCGTTGATGTTGACCAGGGGTGTATTGCGTAATTGTGTTGATGCAGATATCCAGTCACCCATCGTTCTCAGGGTCTCCGGTGGTAACAGCATACTTGGCAAAGACCTCTCCAATGAAGATATAACGGTGGCGATGAAGGACGCACTTCGCGTGAATGCTTCCGCCGTAGCCTTATCCATTTACGTCGGTGCGGAATATGAGCACCGCACCCTCGTGAATCTATCGCGGCTGGTGGATGAAGGGCAGGATTGCGGTATGCCGGTTTTGGCGGTAACGGCAGTAGGAAAAGAGCTTGAAAAGCGGAGTGCCCGCTTTCTTTCCCTTGCGTGCCGCATAGCTGCCGAGATGGGTGTGCAGTTTGTTAAGACATATTATTGCGAGGGGTTTGAGAAGGTGGTAAAGAGCTGCCCCGTGCCGCTGGTGATAGCAGGCGGGCCGAAACTTGAGACGGAATTCGATGCATTGCGCATAGCGAGTGAAGCAATAAAGCGCGGTGCGGTCGGTGTGGATATGGGAAGGAATATCTTCCAGTCTTCTGATCCGGTTGCCATGCTCAAGGCCATTAGAGCAATTGTGCATGAAGGCGCTTCATTTGAGAAGGCATCTGCGATCTTCAAAGGTGGAGGAGTCAAGGGCAAGGGTAAGAAGAAGGGGTAAGTTTACCTTTTTCGAGAAGTTACTATCATCCTCGATGTCAAAAAGCCGTAGTCCTTCCTTTTTTGGTGAAGAGAGAGACCTTTATTTATAGATATATCCGAAAGTCGGGCATTGGCAAGAAGAGATTCAATCCCCTCCTCGTCATATATGCGCTCACAGTAGCGCCCATCCCTCAAGAGTCCCCTCTTTTTTGATACGACCAATTCACGCGCCTTTATCGAGTCGGGCGTCAACTCCCTAAACCTGCATACCGTTGTATCTTCATCAGCCTTATGGCGTGAGAACGGTTTAAGGTGTCTCCTCATATAATCTGCGTCTGTCAAATCGAGCAGTAGGCGGCCGCCATCCTCCAGGAGCCTGTGGCACTCCTTTAAGATCCGCAGATTATCCTCTTCTTCCAGGAAGTAACCGAAAGAGTTGGCCATTATGAAGATCGCAGAGTAACTATTCTCTTTTAAATCTGTAGAACGCGCATCCCGGCATACGAAATCGATCTTCAGCTTCTCCTTCTTTGCCAGGGACTTGCCCATATCTATCAGAAAATCCGAGTAGTCGAGCACGGTGATATCTTTGTAGCCCCGCCTTGCGAGTTCGATAGAATGCCTTCCGCTGCCGCCGCACATGTCGAGAATTTTGTCGGGCTTATCTAGTTTAAGGACCGCCTCCAGCATATCCGCTTCACGCCGCGTCAATTCATCGTCCGAGACACTCCTTGCATCCGTTACAAGGTAGATATCGTTGAAGAAGTCCTTCCACCAATCTTCCCGAACCTGGATCATAAGCTGCCTCCAAACCCGAATAGGCCGTCAGCCGCTATCAGGGCTATGCTGCCTCTCCATGGCGCCATCTTAGCTACCCCTGCTTCTTCATCACTTATCTGGGTGTACTTGGAGAGCTTGCCGGCAAGCCATAGTTCCTCCAGCTTCATCGCATCACGCCAGAGATTTTCGCCGTACTCTTTTATCTGTTTTACGTGTAGCGGTGTAATCAAGCGCGGCCTCAGCGTAGACATGAGAGGCCCCAGGAGGTATACATTTCCTATCTCAATAGACAGCTTGTCTATCTCATCCTGGAGTGAGCTGATATAATCATAGCCCAATCCAATGATGGCATCATTTAGTATTCGAATAGCATCTTTGACCGGGATCCTGGAGCGCAATATAGCCGTTGGTTGTACTCCGCCGCCGCATCCCACATTGGTAGGTATGCCGCCAAACCTTGTAACGAAACCTATAATACCCCTATCGGTCACAAAGCATCGGAAGTCGGTCTGCCAGCGCTTAATGAAGAGGTGCCCTTTTTCTTTGTCGATCCAGGGAAACTCCTCTGCCCATATCTTCGTCGGAATCAGCGGCTGAATTATATAGTCTCCCGCATCGAGTGCGCGTTTAACGGACTTATCGATGTCAGCTTCTTTAAACCCTATGATGATGCCCTTGCCGGAGTAGCCATGGACCGGCTTGAGTATAACATTCTGCCAATTATCTTTGGCCCACTTCACCAGATCAGGTATATCTTCTCCGCCTGGCCCATCGGTGCGGCGCTTGTAGAACTGTCTCGTCCAGGGGGTCCTTTTGAAAGTCGTCTCTGACATCAGATCCTTATATTCGCCGGTAATCGCCTCAAAGACGCCCTTGGCTCCTATGGGTTCCATGCCCCGGGGGTTGACGACCAGGCCGTTTCGTATGGCGGCCATAAGCGGAGCTATGTCATATTTTTCACCCATTTTCAAGAGGACATTATTGTTAAAGTCCATAAAGATAAGAGTAGCCTTTTTGCCCTCAACGCATACGTTGCCGTCTTTTAGTTCGAGGCTGCTTGGGCCCACCAGACGTCCCTCGACACCGGGGAGCTTATTGATATGTTCTATAAAGTGTATATTCTCACCGACCTTATCGAGCGTCTCCTCTTCCGCGACGAGGACGATGAAAGGTTTCTCCTTACCAAACCTCTTCTTGTGGGCCCTGAGGAGCATCTCGGCAAACGGCGCCAGCGGGTTTAGGACGGTATGGTCGAAGTCCAACTCTATATCGATCCCGGCGGCCTTCTTTATCCTCTCCCAGGAGAACCTGCCGATCACCTGCGCCATCCTCTGATAGTCCCAGCCACCCGGGCTGCCGAGGTTCCATTCCGAATGGCAGCCGAGGAATTGCTCACTCTTCATAGTCTCTTCATCCTTTCTCTGCATAGGTCGAACGGTATCTGCCCGTCATAGAGGAGCGTGTCATGGAACTTTTTGAGCCCCAGCTTAGAGACGAACTCCTTCTTGAGCTGCTCCAGCTCAAATTTACCGATAGTATAGCATAGCTGATATCCATAAGTAAGAGAATAGTGGGTTATCATCGCCTTTACTACATTACGGCTGTATCCGATATCGGTCAGCATACGTCCGCCTTCATCGTGGGTCAGTTTATTGATCCTCGTTCCTACGTCTAACATGGCGCGTATAGCCCTCCATGCCTGTCTCCTTAAGCCTATTAGCTTCTCTTCGGGTGTCTTTACATATCCAAGTTCCGCTATGAGCTCCTCGGCATATGATGCCCATCCCTCATAGAAAAAAGGAGACTCTATCTGGCGTCTTATGGGATTTTCGAGGCTCCGGCGTATAGTGTCGAGGAGGTGATGGCCCGGATATGTCTCGTGGGCCGACACAAAGATATATTCCTGGTGTATATTTTCAAATTTGGACTTCACTTCCCCTAAAAAGATAGAGATATAGAAGTAGGCGGCTTCTCGTTCATTCATCGTGAGCGGGCAGCTATAAGAAGCAGATGCCCTCACAGGAGCCAGATATTTGGGAGTCTCCACAACCAGGATATTCTGCAGGTAAGGGAGGGTCACCAGGTCTTCGGTCGTAGTCAATCCCCTCAGCTTGTCTATCTGGCCGGCATAGAGTGACAGGAGCTCTCCGGGATCCTTTGCGGGAAGCTTATATTTTAGGAGCATTGCTTGCCATTCTTTCTTTGGCGAAGCATCAGATGCTATTTTGTCCATCTGATCTAAGACCTTCTTATATTCCGATTTTGCTATCTGGAATATCTCCTCAAGCGGCCTATTGTATGAATAGCCGTTTTTTAATATAGACTCAAGGGCAGCCCTTTCGACGATATTGGTGTTCGAATCTGTCCCCTTGGCAAGTTTATGCAGGAGATCTTTGAACTCCTCAATCTTCTCAAGGACCTTATCGAGCTCTTTTGAGTGGGGAAGATGGCTTATCAGGTAAAGTCGCGCCGCTTCTGCCATCTGTAAACCGCGTTCAACATAGGGGAGGGGAGGGTCTTTCAAATTTCTTTTGGCTTCATCCAAAAGACGGGGTATTTTCTTAAGGCGCATCTCGATAAATTTCTTCTTCTCGGGCACTATCGATGACAATTTAGTAATTAAATGGTCTACGCCGAGCATCAAGATGTTGATATAGAGCGCAGGGTCGCGCCTGTAGATTTGGGTCGTCTCAAATTCCTCAAGATAGAGAGAGATGGATTCATTCAACATTACAAGGTCTATCCGTGCGTCCAGGTCTGATGGGTCGGGGTCAATAGCCTGCAGCTCTTTTTGTAATCCCTTGATGTATCTTATATCACCCGCTATCTTGTCGCTATCGAGTGAGTCTATCTCCGTGAGGAACTTCATGGCCCCTTCAGCCCTTGGCAGGAAGTAGAACTCATCGCTGAGGCACATCACGGGATACGCCCTGGCCATGTAGCCGAAAT
The DNA here is from genome assembly GCA_013202205.1 of Candidatus Omnitrophota bacterium. Lineage (GTDB taxonomy): Bacteria > Omnitrophota > Gorgyraeia > JABMSB01 > JABMSB01 > JABMSB01. Next base: position 36,820 of record JABMSB010000072.1, on the reverse strand, counting down.
AGTCATCGGCTATTCTTTTTAGGTCGGTTTTCGTATCTTTCATCATGATAATATCTTACAGCTGGGAGAGGTATTTGTCCATACATTTTTAAGCCGTGAATCCAAGACGTTTCTCAACTCAATCGGAGATCTGCCCTAAACTCAATCGGAGAAGTGTCCCCCCATTCTTATTAGAAGACAGATTAGGGGACAGATCTCCGATTAGAAATGGGGCAGATCTCTGATTGGAAACAGAAACGTCTTGACTGAATTATAGGGTTGACTATATAGGGGAATCGGCATAAAATAAGAAAACATACAAAAATATGCGAAAGGTATAATGATGGGTATCTTGAGAGAGTCTATAGACTTATTGAACAAGATGGCGCCGTATCTACTCTTTGGATTTTTCTTTGCCGGGATATTGCACATCTTTTTGTCCCCGGAGGGTATAGCCAGACATCTCGGCAGGGGGAATTTTTCCTCGGTTATTAAGGCAGCGCTATTCGGCATACCACTGCCTTTATGCTCCTGTGGAGTGGTGCCGGCAGCCTTATCCTTGCGTAAAGAGGGGGCCAGCCGAGGATCGGTCCTGGCCTTTCTGATATCGACGCCTGCGACGGGGATCGATTCGATATTCGCCACTTACGCGCTTATGGGCGGCCTATTTACTGCGTACAGAGTCCTTGCGTCTTTCATAACTGCCGTATTTGCCGGCATACTGGCGAATATATTTACCAAAGAAGATGAGGTCTCTTCGGAGAAGAGCGATGAGAAATGTAAGATGTGCCACACGGATGATGGCCATGAGGGTGGTCAGCACAATCACACCATTTGGGAGCGCGCAAAAGGCGCATTAAATTACGCCTTTGTAGAGCTGCTTGGCGATGTATCAAAATGGCTATTGTTGGGAATACTTGTAGGCGGGGCCATATCTTGGTTTATCCCGGAGGCCTTTATAACCAGATATCTGGGGTCCGGATTACGGGCGATGGTCATCATGTTCTTGATCGGCGCCCCGATGTATGTGTGCGCGACCGGATCTATACCGATAGCTGCCGCACTGATGCTCAAAGGGATAAATCCCGGCGCTGCCTTCGTATTTCTTTTAGCCGGTCCAGCGACCAATGCAGTCACAATGACAATAGTCTCCAAGTATATTGGCAAAAAAGCTGTGGCTATATATTTGGTTTCGATAGCTGTAAGCAGTATAGGATTGGGGTTGCTCCTTGACAGAGTTTGGAATATCTTCGGAGGCGCCCAGATTAAAGGTGCGGCAATGCACAGCCAGATTTTGCCATTATGGGTTGAGCAAAGTAGCGCGGTTATTTTGATATTGCTGATTACATACAGCATCCTAAATAAGATCAAGAGGAGGTAAGGGGTATGCCTGAGTGCAAGATAAAGAGGAACATGGATAAGTGTAATTGTTCATACGGCTCATGCAGCAGGAAAGGTATCTGCTGCGATTGTTTGCAATACCACTTAGGTAGCGGCCAATTTCCTGCCTGTCTATTTCCAGACGATGTAGAGAAGATGTATGATCGCTCTATAGAGAATTTCATAAAGACCTATAAATCAAGAGGGGCGTGGTGGTAGTAGGATATTTTGGATAGAGTTGCAGAGATAGGGAGACCGGTATGACCGTTAGCAGGGATTTTATATACAGGATCACATTTATGGCGGTGATCTGTTTGCTCGTAGCCGTGATTGGCCTTATGGCGGGCCTTGAGCCCAGGCAGGTAATGGCACTGAGCATATTCTCGATATCGATACTTGGCACACTCCTCTTCTGGCATTTTCGCCTCAGTTTCGCATTCTTCGGTTCCTCGTTATTCCTCATTACGCACCTTGTTGAGCTTGAGGATTTTATCAAATTTTGCTCCATGGAGATCATACTATTTTTAATAGGCATGATGATCCTGGTGGGATTTTTGAAGGAGCTGGGGTTCTTTACCTGGCTCTTGAGCCGCGCACTTTGTCTAAAGAATCTGAACGCCAAGAAGTTCATAATAGCGTTGACATTCACCTCGGCAATCCTGGCCGCCTTAATCGATGAGGTATCATCGATAGTCTTTATGGTCATGCTGATATTTGAGATATGTGACTATTTTGAGGTCAACCCCATACCATTTATCATCGCATCGGTCCTCGCCACTAACATCGGGTCCACAGGCACCGTCATAGGAAACCCCATAGGCCTCTTCATAGCTGCCAAGGCCTCATTGACATTTGAAGATTTTATAGTACATGCCTTCCCGCTCATGATATTGAGCCTATTTATTTTATTGGCCATCTTCTTCGTGGTATTTAAGAAACCCCTCAAGGAGTTGGATGAGAAGATAAAAGAGTTAGGCCCAAACGACTTTTTGGTGCAGCTGCTCAATGTGCCGCCTGAGAAGAATTTACGCATCGGATTTTTCATATTGGGGATTACTCTTTGTATCATAGGTTTTCACCACAGGATCGAGGTCTTGTTGGGCCTTAAGACGAACACGATACTCTTAATAGCGCCTTTGGTTTCGGCAAGCGTCATCATGGTTTGGCGCAGGGAACACGCCCGCAACTATATAGAGAAGGATGTGGAGTGGTGGTCGCTCCTTTTCTTTATGTTCCTTTTTGGCCAGGCCGGTACGCTGGCCCATATCGGGGTTACAGAAGCGATTGCCGGAAAGATCATAGCTTTAGTCGCGGGAAGTAAGATTGCCCTTATCAGCGTTATACTTGTAGGGGGCGCGTTCGTATCGAGCATCTTAGATAACGTCGTAGTTGTAGCTTCACTCATACCGGTCATAAAGAATTTAAACGCAATGGTTGAGCTTAATGGAGTCCTCTGGTGGGCGCTCCTCTTTGGCGCATGTTTCGGGGGCAATATGACGATCATCGGTTCGACCGCCAACATAGTAGCTATAGGCATGCTCGAGAAGAGAGGGCTTACTATCGGGTTTATGAGGTGGTTTCGGATAGGTATTCTGGTGGGTCTTATTACACTTCTATTTATCCTGGGTGCTTTGATACTACTATATCGGTGACCAAACCCTTCTTTAGAGCTTCTTCCTCTTAATCGTCTTATAAAAACAGAAGACGGCCAGGCCCAGTATAAAACTCCACGATAAGGTCAAGAAGAGCAATCCCAATTTGGTCATCTCATCTCCTACACATAGGTCTTTATCTTGCGTTTTCGCCAGGCGATCTTAACTAAGATGGCGAGAAGTGAAAATAACCCCAGCAGCGCAATTCTTGTTCCCAGCACAAAGGGTTTGTCGGCAGCGCTCACGCCCTTTAACATTATGGTCGGTATCCCTTCCTGATAGAACCAGAAGCCCAGGATAGTCAAAAGAAATACCGGTGTTATATATTTTATAATAAATTTATAGACCGTGGGCACCTTCATGTCGGCCCCGTGGTGTATCTCCTTCCACGCCTTTTCCATACCGAAGATCCAGGCAAATAGTATCGTCTCAACAGTCGCAAATAAGACAAGGCAGAATGTGCCTCCCCAGAAGTCGAGTTCATTTATGACGCCTCTGGCAATAAAGAATATGACCGGCTGGCAGAATATGAAGGCGGCTATGGCAAATATGGTGACGGCCTTAGACCTATTTATATTGAACTCATCTTCCATGAATGCGATCGTCGGCTGTATGAGAGAGATCGAAGATGTTACGCCGGCCAAAAAAAGAAGAAGGAACCACATCCCGCCGAATAGGTGTCCGAAGAGTATCTTCTTGAAGATCAGCGGCATCGTCACGAAGCTTAAGTTAAAAGCGCCGCTCTTTGCCACCTCCTGGATACCGATGGGCCCGAAGAAGACGAATGCGGCAGGTATGATTATGCTGGCGCCAAGGATTACTTCTGTGAATTCATTGGTACTGACGGCCGACAAGCCCGAGAGCACAACATCGTCACCCTTCTTAAGGTAGCTCGCATAGGTGAGTATGACACCTATGCCTACACTCAGGGTAAAGAAGATCTGTCCCGCGGCTGCCAACCAGACCTTCGCGCTCTTAAGAGCAGAAAAGTCAGGATTCCACAAAAAACCGAGGCCATTGACGAGATTCCAATCCGGTTTTGAAGGATCGGGTGTTCCCAAAAGGAGCACCCTCACCATAATCACCAGGCCAAATACCAGGAGTGCGGGCATTGCGATCTTGCAGATGCGTTCTACGCCTCCCCTTATTCCGTAGTACATGACGGAGATATTGGCCAAAAATGTAATGAGAAAGAAGGTATAGGCGGGGCCTATGTTTGTAAAGTATTTATTCTTCTCTATGCCCTGGTATCCTTGAAGGAACGATTGCATGGAGGCCTGGTCATTAGCCGCGGCATAACGGTCTGTAAAGGAGAAGAAACAATACGCGAGCGTCCATGATTCTATGTAAGTGTAATAGATGAAGATGACCAGAGGGCCGAATATACCTATGATACCGAAGTATTTTATGAAGCGGTTCTTCTGCCAGAGTGAGTGGAATATGCCGGGCGCGGTACCGTGTTCGAAACCGCCTCCATAGCGTCCCAGGGTCCACTCTATCCACATAAGCGGAATACCTAAGAGAAATAGCGATATGAAATAGGGTATCATGAAAGCGCCGCCGCCATTATTGGCTGCCTGCACAGGGAAACGGAGGAAGTTGCCCAAACCGATAGCGCTTCCTGCTACAGCCATGATGATCCCAAACCTCGAACCCCAGCGCTGTCTCACCTTTTTTGCCATATCGACTCCTCTGATAAATATTATTATAGTAATTAATCGCATTTTTTGCAACCCTATATTTTATTTACCCTCATAGAAAAAGCTTGAAAATAGATGGGGATGTGGTATAATACGCTCACTTTCGAAAGATAACGGTTCTTATATAAAAGAGGAGGAGGTATTATGAATAGGATTGCTTGTGTGGTATTGGTGGTGGCTATTGTAGCGGTGATGGTTGTACCGGCGGCTGCCCAGCAGAATGAGCAGACGAATAAGGTATTAAAACAGGGTTTGCTCGGCGCAATTACAGGCGCGGTAGCGGCAAGCGGCTCTGGTGGAAAAGCGGGAAAGGGTGCCTTGATAGGTGCGGGAACGAACGTCATAGGCGGTGCGCTTCTCGATAGCATGACAGCACCAAAGCAGCAGGTCAATCAGCAGTACCAGCAGAGATATCAAGAGCAATATCCGCAGCAGCAGTATCAACAGGCACCGGCCCAGCAGGATGTTGCTCAGGCCTGGTACCAAAAGGGTTACCAGGACGGTTATTCGGCAGGATTTGAGGCAGGATACAACCAGGCGCTTAAAGTAGAATAAGTAACAGGATAAAATCGGAAAAAGGCAATTTCAGTATTAGATGTCGCGCAGGCTTAAGCCTGCGCGACAATTTTGTCTGGAGCTGTCCTTTTATATTGACAGTGCAAATATAATGTGTTACTATTTTATAAATCGTAACACTAAGGAGATTGGGGATGTCGAAAGTAGTAAGGTTTGGTATATCGCTTCCAAAAGGGCTTTCGGAGAAGTTTGATAGACTCATAAAAGAAGTGGGGTATCCCAACCGCTCTGAGGCAATAAGGGAGCTTATACGAAAAGAATTTGTAAGCAGGGAATGGGCCAAGGGCGATAATGTGGCCGGTTCCATAACTTTAGTCTATGACCATTCGGGCCGTGAATTTCTAAAGAGGCTTACAGAGGTGCAACATCACCACCACCATACCATAATCTCCACCCAGCATATACACCTCGACCACCACAACTGTCTGGAGATAGTCATAATAAAAGGTAAGCCACGAGAAGCAGAGTCACTGTTGTCAGAGCTACGTTCCATAAAAGGGCTGAAGCACGTCTCACTCGCCATGGCTACGACAGGCAAGAAGATACCATAAAAGAAAAGAAGGATATGCACATTCCAGATGGATTTCTATCGCCGGGTGTATGGTCGGGCCTGTGGGTGGTCTCGATAGCCATTCTGGGATTTTGCCTGCGTAAGGTTAAGGCCGTTTTGCAGGATAAGATGATTCCGCTTATGGGCGTTGCGGCGGCATTCATATTTGCTGTACAGATGCTGAATTTTCCTGTAGCAGGGGCGACATCCGGACATCTTTTAGGAGGTGTTCTTGCCGCCATCTTATTAGGGCCATACGGCGGCGCTATTGTGATAGCTATAGTGCTCATTATACAATGTCTCATATTCCAGGATGGCGGGTTGACCGCCCTTGGCGCGAATATATTCAATATGTCTTTCATCGGAGCCATGGGAGGGTACTTGGTATATCATACTATACGCAGAGCAGTTAAGGGGGATAGAGGTATATTGGTAGGAGCATCTTTTGCTGCGTGGTTTTCTGTAGTTGCAACCTCATCTATATGCGCGGTGGAGCTGGCCCTCTCTGGCACAAGCCCTCTTAAGATTGCCTTGCCTGCCATGGCAGGTATTCATGTGCTGATAGGTATAGGAGAGACAATAATAACGGTCTTTGTTATAGGAACTGTTTTGAAGATGAGACCGGATTTGATTTACAAAAAGTGAGAGAGGTCGATAATGAAAAAGAGTTGGATAATTATAGGTCTATTTATATCCCTTCTTTTGGTACTGTTCATTTCACCTTTTGCTTCATCTTCACCGGATGGGCTTGAGAGGATAGCCGAAGATAAAGGTTTTTTAGAGAAGGGCGAAGGACATATTATAACGTCACCCATACCTGATTACGTATGGCCGGGGATAGAAGATGAAGGCGTAGCAACATCGATGGCCGGGGTGTTTGGCACCCTGATTACTTTCGGGCTGGGTTTGGGTATAGGGTCAATTCTTAAGAGGCGATAATGGAACACCATTTTCTCGACCAATATAGCGACAGGGATAGCCTGATTCACCGTCTCGATCCGAGAGTCAAGGCAATAACATTCTTTTCTTTAGTCTTATTTGTAATACTTACACCGGCGGCTTCCTTTTCGGCCTTCGGTTTCTACGGAGCGCTATTGATCATACTGATCGCGTTCTCAAAAGTCCCGCCCATATTTGTGGTTAGACGCTCCCTCGTAATTATTCCTTTTGTGGTCATCGTAGGCCTTTTCATGCCATTTATTAAAGGTGGTAGGAGCCTGGGAAATTACTCCTTGGGCGCGGTTGATTTTTCTGTTACCTATGAGGGGGTTATGCTATTCTGGAATATCTTTATAAAAGCCATGCTCTCCTGCATATCCCTGACAGTGCTCACATCTACTACCCGTTTTGTGGATCTGTTGAAGGGGTTTGAGACAATGCACCTTCCAAAACTACTTATTATGATACTTTCATTCATGTATAGGTATATATACGTCTTTATCGGTGAGTTGATGAGTATGAGAATTGCAAAAGAATCACGCTCTGCCGGAGGAGGCAAAAGGTTTCATTTAAAGGCTATTGCAAATATGGTGGGGGTCTTTTTCATCAGGGCCTATGAACGTGGAGAGAGGGTCTATTTAGCTATGTGTTCCAGAGGTTTTGATGGCACAGTCAGGACTCTGAATAGACTCAAGCTTAATGCCAGGGATATCTATTTCTCTTTTTCAGTTATAGCGTTATTAATCACTATAAGGTGTTTTGCAAAATGACGAATATTGAATCGAAGATCGTAGAGATAAGAAAGTTAACTTACGCCTACCCAGACGGTACCATGGCGCTCGATGGGATAGACCTCGATATATTCGAAGGCGAGAATGTGGGCCTGGTCGGGCCAAATGGCGCAGGTAAATCGACCCTCCTTTTACATCTCAACGGGATATTAAGAACTGATTCGGCGGTAAGCATCTTCGGCCTTACGCCGGAGGGTTCCAATCTACCGCTTATACGTTCTATGGTAGGTATCGTATTCCAGGACCCTGACGACCAGCTGTTTATGCCCACATCCTTCGACGATGTTGCCTTCGGGCCTTTGAGCATGGGGCTTGGTGCCGATGAAGTGAGGGCCCGGGTAGAGAAGGCCCTATTGGATGTCTCTATGTCAGACGCTTCTGACAGAATAGCCCACCACATGAGCGTAGGTGAGAAGAGGAGGGTGTCGATCGCCTCTGTCCTTTCGATGAATCCGCGCCTTTTGATCCTCGATGAACCGAGCGCAAATCTGGATCCCGATGGCAGAAGATCTCTTATAGAACTCTTGAAAGGCATGAATGTAACGAAGATAATAGCGGGTCACGACCTGGAGCTGGTAAATGAACTCTGTCAGAGGGTAATAAGGATAGATGCGGGCAAGATAGTTTCAGATACGCTCATTAACGCATAAACCGCTTTACGAACTCCTTTATAATAATTCTATTTTCACGGTCTATTTTAGTAAACATAATACCCAGCCTATAACGGTCCTTCTCCCACGGCATAGCAGACCTTACTTCGCCTTCCGCATTTATGGGTTTATGAAATACGACCTCTCCTTCTAAGCTCAGTGTTGTAAAGTCCATTGAGATCTCGATGATTTTGCCTTTTGGAACAGGCTGTATAGATACCAGGCCTATGCCGCCTGCACTTATATCAAGGGCGGAGACCTCAATCTCTTCTTCACCCAAAGAGGCCTTCTTGTCTATAGTACCTCCGATGCGGATGACTACGGATATATTAAGGGCCAGTCTCTGGTATCGTCGCCTGTCTTGCATTCTTCTTCGCGCCATACCTACAATATACCCGTAACTCTAACTCCGGTCAAGGGTAAAAGCGTATTAGGGGCTTGACACGGGGAGATAAACATACTATGATATAAAAAAGGATCTTATATTGGCAAAAAGGTATTCTTTAATACCAATATTTATTTTGATCATATCCTTTTATCTGATAGAGGCGGTTTTTGCTGATGAGGCTAAGGTAATAGCCCTTGATGCAACAGGCGAGACGGCTTTTATAGATGCGGGGCTTGGAACCGGTATCCGTAAATGGATGCCGGTTGAATTATATTTTAAGGATGCCCGAATAGCAAAACTGAAAGTTATCGACGTATTTGAGACGGTTGCCCGTATCAAGCCCGTAGATTCCACCGACAGCACATTCTTAAGGGATGGGCTTATCGTAAAATATCATCCGGACCACTCCTATCCTGCAACCCGTTCACCCACAGGCCGTTTTTTTGATAAATACACCCACCATTCCAATCATGTCGAGATAGAATTAGATTCCGGTATAACCAGTTATCAGGTAACCGGTTCAAAAGGTGAGTCGTTCTATACGACCGACACAAATTATATTGATGACGTAGGTGTGAGATTAAAAGATATAGAGATAGCCGGTGCGGATGTAGAGGCCTACGGCTCTTTCCGCGCTACAGATGACAGGTATCTGGAGACGACAGATGAATATCTCCTTGAGGAGCTCTGGGTAAGGGCAAAAGGCTTTGATTACGAGCTGCACCTTGGTGATGTATCGACCACATTTTCCAGATATACCTTATCGCAGTCATTGAAAGGCATATACTTTAACAAGGAGGTCTCTGAATCGACGGACCTCGAGATGATTGCCGGTACGACAAAGCACAGATGGAATGATTTTTGGGGAGAGATAGAGGATGAAGAATGGTCACGTTATGTCTTTGGTTCGCGTCTCAGCTACGAGCATAGTAGAGACGCGAGATTCGGATTGTCCATTGCCGAGACAAAGGATGACCGCCATGGTAAGAGCTATGCCGGTAACCCGCTCGATTGCAGGGTGGGAGGTTTCGATACGAACCTCTCTTTCTTTGATAAGCAGCTCGTTATGGATGGGGAGCTGGCATACTCCTGGACCAACACGAATACCAATAATAGCGCCAATGAATACAGCAGTGATTGGGCCGGCAAGTTGAAGACCAGGATAGATTTTCTGAGGGAATTGAGTGTAATCCCCGGTTTTGGCATGGCGTATGAAGGATTATTTGAACGTGTGGGTCAGAACTTCTCATCTGCAAGCGGCTGGCTCAAGACAGACAGGGCAGAACTCTACAATAAAGTCCTCTTCTCTATATATGATGTTGCTAAAGGGTATGTGGGCTATCGAGATTATCACGATAACCTTAAGAAAGGCCTAACCAGGACAACGACCTTCACGGTAAAAGAAGGCGGTATCTCGTATCGCCCGATCCCGAGCCGGAGGAAGGATCTTAAGGTAAATGTAGATTTTTCCCAGCGAGATCAGGATACGACCGATAAGAGCGAGGACCACAGGACCAGGACTACAAGGATACAGTTATGGGATAAAGTGGGCGATCTATCTGTTTGGGGAAGTTATAATAATATATTTAAGGAAGACGCTACCAGCACAAATTATGATAGGATGATCAACCGCATGCAGTTTGGCTTGCACGGCAATATAAGACGCGGCATGGTATGTGCCAGGCCATATCTATCTTTTGAGGTGGAATTGGACAGGGATCGTCCGACGGAGAAGACGGACCTCTTCCAAAATTACACGATCGGCTCGCATTGGGATTTTGCAAGGGTTGCTACCCTCGACATGCGGTATGTCTTCTCAGATTTCGAGATACCGACGGTGGCAAATGCAGACCTTACACGGAAGTTTGCCGAGACCGAATTTAAGTTTCGTCCGTTCTCAGATGATCTATCGAGGGAGTTCGGTTTCTTATTCAGGATGAACCAGACGGAAGATTCAGATGCGACCGCAGATTGGACGGATAAGATATTCAAATTGACTTATGAGGAGACATTCTAAAAGGTGAGGGATATGAATAGATTTTCGATAATCTGTATATCGGTTTTTATAGGCATCGCTTTCATCGCAGGGCCACTTGAGGTTGCTGCAGATGAAGCCCTCTTTGAAAGCATATTGGTTGCCGGACGGGATATCAGCGAGATCAGCGCTTTTGTGGTAGATGAAGAGGATTTAGATGGAGGAGAAATAGTCGTCAAAGCACAGACGTCGGATAATATCGAGAAAATAGAGGTCTCTGTGGATGCGGGTAAGAGTTGGGATGGGGTTCCCGGTATGCGTGAATACAGTTATAGTTTTACGCCGCAGATGGGCAAGGAGTACCCAGTACTGGTCAGGGGTGTGACGACCAGCGGTAAATACACTTCTAACCATATTGCCGTAGTCCAATACAAACCTCGGGCGCTTTATGAATCTATAGGGCGATTTCTTGATGAGATGCGCTACGCATATATGGATGAGCGCCATGATACCTTCATGGCTTTCTTTGAGCCCGACGAGTATGAATCCTTTACTACACTAAAAGAGAATATACAGCAGACATTCGATGATAGCAGTAACTTCAATATAAAGATATTGGTGCGTAATATCTCCTATCAAGACGACCTCTACATCGTCAGGGTAGATTGGGACCTGCGTTATAATAATACCTCGACTGCGAAAGGGCGCAATGATATAATCCGCCTCATCAAAAAGGATGGCGAGTGGAAGGTAGTCGACTTAGACAATGAGGGGATGTTCGTGGTGGGTATAGGCACATTCAAAGGAAACATTACGGATAGATAGATGGTTTAACGGACCCTAACATCAGAGTTATTTCGGAATAACCCGCATATGTCTTTCAAAGTTTTTTCCATTTCCCATAATCTATGAAGATAAAGACCGTGATATCTATAATTCTGTCACTACTCTTTGCAGCCTTTCTCTTTTATTTAATATTTATAGAGCCGAAGAGCCTTGAGGTGAATAGGTTGACGCTTCACCTTGACAATTGTCCTCAAGGGTTGAGAGGGACTAAGATGGTCCACCTCAGCGATTTTCATACGAGAAGGTTTGGCGAGTTTGAGAGACGTGTCATCGAGATCGTCAATTCAGAGAATCCCGATTTTATATTCATAACCGGGGATTTTGTGCAATCGGACTCAAAGGATTCATTGAGGGATTTTTTCCGGGTCGTCAGCTTGCTCAAATCGAAAGAAGGGATATTTGCGGTTTTGGGAAATTGGGAGCACGTCTATGGTATAGTAGAGGATGATCTTGAGACGCGGTTTTTAAACAGCGGCGCCACATTGCTTGTGAATGATAGTAGACGTATTAAGATAAATGGAGCCAGCCTTCTTATAGCAGGCACGGATGATGCGGCCAAGAGCAATAATTTAGACCTGGATGCCACGCTAGCCAAAAAGGATAAGAAAGATTTTGTGATACTCCTTTCCCATTCCCAGCAGCTTCTTTACCAGGATCGTCTCAAGAGGCTGGAGAGGGAAAAGATAGAACTAATATTGATGGGACATACCCACGGGGGGCAGGTAAATATCCCTCTTATTAGCGATTATATAATTAGCAAAGCGCTTGGTGAAATATGCGTGAAATACAAAGCGGGTCTTTTTCCGATAGAGGGCGGATTTCTCTATGTTAACAGGGGCATAGGAACTTCGATTTTGCCAATGAGATTCTTGAGCAGGCCCGAAGTCGCTATAATTACATTAGAACAAAAGGATATCACGAATTAATTATGGATAAACCAAAATGGATAAAGGTCAAGGCGCCAAAATCTGAGTCGCATAGCAGGATGCGTTCTATATTGAAGCGCCACGGCTTAAAGACAGTTTGTACCAGTGCGAGGTGCCCGAATATGGGTGAATGCTGGGAGCAGGGCACAGCAACCTTTATGATATTGGGTGATACATGTACGAGAAGGTGTAAATTCTGTTCCGTTAATAAAGGAACCCCGGCGCCACCGGATAGAGATGAGCCGAGGCGGCTGGCAGAGGTGGTGGGTGATATGGGACTGAACCACGCGGTAATCACCTCAGTCACAAGAGATGACCTTGCTGATGGAGGCGCTTCTTTATTTGCAGATATTATTCGTATATTGAAGAGAAGTGTTCCGATGACATCGGTCGAGGTGCTGATACCAGATTTTGGCGGGTCAAAAGAGTCTCTTAAGACAGTTATCGATGAACGACCCGATATCTTAGGCCACAATATGGAAACCGTACACCGTCTCTATGGACAGGTGAGAAGAGGAGCGAATTACGCCCGTTCGCTGCGTCTTTTAAACGATGCCAAAGAGGCGGGCCTCACTACTAAAAGCGGTTTTATGGTAGGTTTGGGCGAGACAAAAGAAGAGGTGCTGGAATTAATAGCGGACCTTAAGGGTGTCAGTTGTGATATCTTGACCATCGGACAATACCTGCAGCCTGATAAGAAATTTTTGTCGGTCGTCGAATATATACGGCCAGAGATATTTGACCAGTGGAAGAGTTTTGCCTTAGAGTTGGGTTTTAGACAGGTGGCTTCAGGGCCGCTTGTGCGCAGCTCCTATCACGCCGCAGAGATGGTACCAGAGTTATCCACAGAAGTGGCTCATGCTTAAGCATGAGCGACAATTGTGGATAACTTAAAAGGCTTGACTATCTATTTTGGTTAGTGTATTATCAGTAATACAAAATTGAGATACAGGTGCATTTAGCTTAAAAAGGGAAACTCGTTAGAGACGAGTGCGATCCCGTCGCTGTAACCGGGGACGAAAACTCTAAAAAAGCCACTGGCCTATTAAAGCCGGGAAGGTGGAGTGAGTAGGTTGATCCGGGAGCCAGAAAACCTGCCTGTATAGAGTTCCTCGCGGAAGGGCCAAGGTAAACCAGGGTGCAACCCCGACGTTATGATACGTTCGGGGTCTATTTTTTATATGAGAAGAAATATTGTTATAGCCACAATTCTCTGTTTAATACTTAGCTCCTTTGGCCAAGTGGCTGGGGCTGAAAACCAGAGGATTGTTTCACTGGCGCCTTCAACGACAGAGATACTTTTTGCTTTAGGGCTAGAACAGAATATAGTAGGAGTAACCACATTCTGCAACTATCCTCCTGCTGTATCTGAAAAAGAGAAGGTAGGAACGTTCAGCCAGCCCGATATCGAAAGAATAGTTTCACTTAAGCCCGATATAATATTTGCCACCGGCCTGGAGCAGGCCTATACGGTTGAGAGGTTGAGGCAGCTTAATCTAAATTTTTATGTCAGTGACCCATCCAATATAGAGGAGTTGTACGAGTCTATCTTAGAGATAGCCGAGCTTACAGACAGGCGAAAAGAGGCGAAGAGGCTGATCGCCGTCATGAGATCAAAGATAGAAAGGATCGAAACCCAGACAGAGCTAATTTCCCAAGAGGAAAAGGTCAAGGTCTTTATTGAGATATGGCATGATCCATTATTGACAGCAGGCAGAGGTTCTTTTGTCGATGAGTTGGTCACCTTAGCAGGAGGCATAAACATCGCAGACGATACTCCCAGGCCTTACAGTTACTTTAGCGCCGAGCAGTTGATAGTGCGAGACCCGGGTTGTATCATCCTTGGGCACAGAGCCGGCGGAAATGTCCTGGAGTTTGTTAAAGGGCGATTGGGCTGGAGCCAGATCAACGCGGTGAAGAAGGGTTATGTATATGATGATGTAGACCCGGATCTATTTATGCGTCCGGGGCCGAGATTAGCAGAAGGCCTAGTGGAGATCCATGAGAGGTTATATCCTTAAATGAGTACTAATTCAAAGAAGATACTATTCCTATTCCTTATATTAATAGCAAGCATATCCTTTGGTATCTGCAAGGGGTCTGCAGATATTCCGCTTGCAAGACTCTTTTTGCAGGCCAATCGTCAAATCTTGTATTTGAGGTCTGCAAGGATTCTGCTTGCCATCTTAGCCGGGGCAGGGTTAAGTGTATGCGGTACGACATTGCAAGCGATCCTAAGGAATCCACTTGCCGAGCCTTATCTCCTGGGCACATCGAGTGGCGCAGGGTTGGGCGCGGTCCTCGCAATAATACTCGGGATCTCCGGTATATATCTTCCGTTCGCGGCATTTGCAGGAGCGCTTTTGAGCATGGTCATCGTATATAATCTGGCCAAGGATAATAAGAAGGTGCCGGTCCAGTCACTTATTCTTTCAGGAGTGATAGTCGCCATAGCCCTTTCAGGGATAATCGTCTTTTTAATATCGATATCAGCAGATGAAGCGCTCCACGGGATGATGTGGTGGCTTTTGGGAAGCCTCCAGGTTTATCAGCTCAATCTACTATTTATAGTTGGCGGTATAGTCCTATTTGGGGTTATATCGATCGCAGTGCTCTCACAGGACCTTAATGCCATAAGCCTGGGCGAAGAGGAGGCGGTCCATTTAGGTATAGATATAGAGAAGATCAAGAAGATACTATTTGTGATCACTGCTTTGATGACAGGCGCTATCGTCTCTGTTTCCGGCATGATAGGTTTTGTGGGGTTGATAATACCGCACATGATGAGATCGATCGTTGGGCCAAACCACAAAGTACTCTTGCCAGCAGCCTGCCTGGGAGGGGCGGCCTTTTTGGTCCTATGTGATACGATTTCACGTACGATATTTGTACCCGTTGAGATCCCCATCGGCGTAATAACCTCTCTTGTCGGGGCGCCGATATTTATGGTGCTCCTTAAGAGAAGACAAAAAATAAGGTAATCCTATGGAATCTTTACTCAAGACGAAAGATCTTTCCGGTGGGTATGGTAAAGAGACGATATTGCGTGATATATCATTCGATGTGGCAAAGGGTGAATTTTTAGGGATCATAGGCCCAAACGGCTCGGGCAAATCGACCTTACTCCGGTTGATGAGTCGTGTCTTGTCACCCCAAAGCGGCGAGGTCTCCTTCGAAGGCAAAGATATCTTCCGGATGAAGCTTGACCAATTCTGCAAAAAGGTTGCTTTTGTGCCGCAGGACACCTTGGTCAACTTCTCATTCAGCGTCCAGGAGATAGTGCTGATGGGGCGGATACCCCACCTGGGAAGGCTTCAGCTTGAGACGAAGAGAGATTTTGCTATAGCCGAGAAGGCGCTCTCCCTGACAGATTCGACATACCTTAAGGATAAAGGGATAGACCAATTGAGCGCCGGCGAAAGGCAGCGCGCCGTCATAGCCAAGGCGCTCGCGCAGGAACCGGTCTTGCTCTTCTTGGATGAACCGACGTCGCATCTCGACATAGGGCACCAGACGCAGATAATGGATCTCTTGAGGAAGCTTAATCGAGAGACGTCGCTTACGATCATAATAGTCCTGCATGATTTGAACCTGGCGAGTGAATATTGCGACAGGCTTATCCTGCTGGACCAGGGGAAGATATTTACTGATGGTACGCCGGAGGCCGTATTGACTTACCAGAATATAGAGTCGGTCTATAAGACGGTCGTGGTGGTAAAGAAGAACTCCATCTCTTCCCGGCCCTATGTGATGCTCGTTTCAGAGGAGGAGAGATGTCGACGAGGGTAATATTGGTCAGGCACGGTGAGACGGATTGGACCCGTCAAAGGCGATATGCCGGCTTTACCGACATAGATTTAAACGAGACGGGCAGGTGGCAGGCAGGAAGGCTTTGCGAGAGGCTGCATGCTGAGCATATAGATAAGGCATATTCGAGTGACCTTAAGAGGGCATATACTTCTGCTAAGATAGCCCTGCCGGATCTGTTGATCGAGAAGGTCGCCGGACTTCGCGAGATAAAGTTTGGTCTCTTTGAAGGGCTCACATATCAGGAAGCGATGGAGAAACATCCCGAAATTTATACGAGATGGATTGATAACCCCCGAGATGTCCTTATTCCCCAAAGTGAAGGCCTTAAGAAACTCGCGGAGAGGGTGAGGGTAGCGATAAAGGAGATAGTATCTTCCAATAAGAACAAGACGGTCGCAATTTTTACACATGGTGGTCCTATAAGGGTAATCCTGTCCGATGTTGCAGGGTTCGGCTTAAATGATATATGGAAGACCGTGCAGGATCTGACAGGGGTTAATATAATTGAGTTTCATGATGGGGAGGCACAGATTCAAATACAGAATGATATTTCACACCTAAAGGAGTAGGAAAGATATGGGCAAGATTACATTTATCTTAGGTGGTGCAAGGAGCGGTAAGAGTAGATATGCCCTGGAGTTGGCGAAGGAGAAAGGCAAGGGCGTAGCCTTCATCGCGACATGCCAGGCACTGGATGGCGAGATGGCCAAGCGCATAGAGCTTCACAAAAAGACGCGGCCATCCGACTGGCAAACCATTGAAGAGCCGAAGGATTTGGCACCTATTTTAAAGAGGATTGATGCGAAATTTGGCCTGGTCATCATCGATTGCCTGACGCTCTTAATTTCTAACCTTGTGTCGGAGAAGTTTGAGGACGAGGCAATCGAAAGCAAGATCGAGGAAATGCTCAAGACGATCAAGTCAGCCGCATTTGAGGCGATAGTAGTTTCGAACGAGGTTGGGTTAGGTATAGTCCCGCAGAATAGTCTTGCAAGGCGGTTTAGGGATTTAGCCGGCAGGGTGAACCAGATTGTAGCGGCTGAGGCGAACGAAGTCTTATTTATGGTTTCAGGTATGCCTTTAAAAATAAAAGGAGAATAACGATGGGAAAAATTGGAACGATACCTATGATCGAAGGACTCAATCAGGATCTTGTAAAGAAGGCGCAGAAGAGGCTCGATAATCTCACTAAACCTCAAGGCAGTCTTGGCCGCCTGGAGGAGCTGGCAAGTCTTATCGTAGGCATTACTAAGAAGGAGAACCCTTCTTTGCAGAATAAGGTCATCTTTACCTTTGCCGGTGACCATGGTGTAACAGAAGAAGGTGTGAGCGCATTTCCCAAAGAGGTTACACCCCAGATGGTCTATAATTTCTTGAGGGGAGGTGCCGGGATAAATGTATTGGCCAGGTATGTTGGTGCGAGGGTAGTGGTAGTTGACATGGGTGTCGCGTCTGACTTGAAGCCTCACAGCGACCTGATTGTCAAGAAGATCGGTTATGGCACCAAGAATATTGCCAAGGGCCCTGCGATGACAAAAGATGAGGCAGCGAGGGCCATTGAGGCAGGTATGGAGGTCTTCGATAAGGAGTTTGAGAGAGGCATAGATATCTGTGGTACAGGAGATATGGGAATAGGGAATACGACTCCAAGCAGCGCTATTGCATCCGTCTTTACAGGTAGATCGGTCAAGGAGCTTACCGGAAGGGGTACAGGCATAGATGATAAGGCATTCCAGAATAAGGTAAGGGTTATAGAGCAGGCAATAGAGGTTAATAAACCAGACCCAAATAATGCTATAGATGTTTTATCAAAAGTCGGTGGTTTTGAGATTGGTGGCCTTGCGGGGGTAATCCTTGCCGCTGCATCGAAGAATGTCCCGATAGTAATAGATGGTTTTATCTCAGGGGCAGCGGCATTAATAGCATACCACCTTGAACCTAAGGTGAAAGATTGCCTCATAGCCGCGCACTCCTCCGTCGAAATAGGCCACAAGGCGGTCTTAGATCACATCGGCCTTTCGCCGCTACTCGACCTGAATATGCGTCTAGGAGAAGGCACGGGCGCGGCATTGGGTATGGGTTTGGCAGAAGCCTCTATAAGGATAATGACCGAGATGGCCACCTTTGAGAGCGCCGGCGTATCTGAAAGGAGCGACTGATGAGAGGATTTATTTCAGCAATACAGTTTTTGACGATTATTCCGATTGGGACGCGGATGGCGATCAGTCCAAGGAGACTCTCTTCAGCTACCACATATTTTCCTTTGGTAGGACTTCTTCTGGGGTTGATCTTAGTAGGTATCAATAGCTTCTTATCGGCCATGATGGTCGATCCGTTCCTGATAAAGGTCGTACTCATTATTTTACTTATCATACTTACAGGAGGTTTGCATCTCGACGGCCTGGCAGATACGGTCGATGCATTCGGCAGCAGGAAGAGCAGGACCGATATACTCAAGATCATGAGAGATTCCCATATAGGCACAATGGGAGTTTTGGGTTTGGTAAGCGTTATTCTGCTAAAGATAGCACTTTTAAACGCCATAAACCCAAAGGTCCTTAATATATCATTGGTTCTGATGTGCATACTGAGCAGGTATTCTCTTGTTCTATCACTCTATCTATTCCGGTATGGACGCCAGGAAGGGAAGGCAAAGGTCTTTGCCAAGAACACCACCCCCAGAATATTTATCATAGCGACTATTATGACCTTATTTTTTGCAATAGTTATCTTAAAGGTTACAGGCTTTGCCATCTTTATCTTGACGGCGATCTTTGCATTTCTTATAGGGTTATTTGTCCTCAAAAGGATAGCCGGTATAACCGGGGATACACTTGGCGCAACTAATGAGCTAACAGAGATCTTCGTCTTAATGCTTATCCTTATTTCAACGGGGGGCTGATCATGGTCATATCATCATGGAGCGGAGGCAAGGATAGTTGCCTGGCCTGTTATAAAGTAATAGAGGCAGGGCATAAGGTAGATTATCTACTCAATTTTATATCCCGTGAGTATAAACGGTGCTGCTTCCATGGAATAGAGGTAGGACTATTAAAGTTGCAAGCCGACCTTACAGGCATACCGCTTTTACAGAGAGAGGTCAGTCCCGATATGGAGAAGTATGAGGAGGAATTTAAGGGGGCGGTATCGGAACTAATGCAAAAAGGCGCGCGATCGATGGTATTTGGGGATATATATCTGGATGAGCACAAGGGCTGGGTCGATCGTGTCTGCAGGGATCTGGGTATTGAGCCGATAGAACCCTTATGGGGCATGGATACCGGTAAGATCATTGAGGAATTTATCGATGCCGGATTCAAGTCGATCGTAGTAAGCTGCAAGGCCGATATATTTGGTAAGGAGTTTATCGGAAGGTATGTAGACAGGGAGTTCCTTAAGGAGCTCAAAGAAAAAGAGATCTGTCCGTGCGGCGAAAATGGGGAATTCCATACATTCGTTGTAGACGGGCCCATCTTTAAAGAGAGGAGGATAGAGATAACGGAAAGTGAAGCAGTCCTTAAGAAAGGTTTTTGGGAATATTGGTTTTTGGATATTAAAAAATATAAAACGATAGGAAAAACCCATATAGGCAGAGGAAATGAGGGTGCGATCCCCTCAGCTGCCCCGCAACGGTAATGCCCGCTAAGGGACGAGCCCGGACGATTGCCTATCATGGCGAGTATTCTCGAGGGAGGAAAAGGATGGGAAAGAGAAAAATTTTATTAAGTGCGATCTTAGCTTATTTGGCATTCTTTATCTGTACCGAAGCAAAAGCAGAAGGTCAAGATTACACCATAGATCTCGATAAGGTTGTAGTCACCGCATCCAGGATAGAGCAGATATATAGGGATTCAACACAGAATATAAGTATCATAAGCGAAGATGAGATCGGTTCAAGCGGCATAACAGAGATAACAGAAGTTTTGGATTTATTGCCATCGGTAGATATCTTAGAGTATGGTTCAACCGGGTCCTCCCGCTCTGTCCACACCAGAGGCGCATCATCCAGCCAGACACTCACCCTCATAGACGGCCGACCGGCCAATACCCCGCGCGACGGAGTTACCGATTTTAACCAGATCCCCCTTTCAAACGTAGAGAGGGTCGAGGTGCTGCGCGGGCCTGCCAGCAACATGTATGGGGCAAGTGCTGTAGGAGGGGTTATAAATATAATCACAAAGAGCGGCAAAGAGAAGATGCATACGGAGCTCTTAAATAAGTTTGGAACCTTCAGTACGAAGCTCTCCTCATTAACGCATGGGTACAAGGTCGGCAACCTCGACTATTTTCTCTCTTATGATTACTTGGCCTCCCATGGCCACAGGGACAACACAGATTATTTAAGCCACAACGTCAATACGAAATTTGGTTATCAACTAAATGAGGATAACCGCCTGAGCCTATCGACGGGATGTTATGATGCCGAGGTTGGCACGCCAGGGCTCGTTACCAATGAAGACCTCAATGACAGGCAGGAGACGTACAAGAAATATATAGATGTAACATATCATGGGAAGATGTACGAGGATCAGGATATTTCAGTTAAGCTCTTTCATAATTTTGACAGGCTGGGATTCATCGAGACATTTGAGCCTCTCGATAAAGATACGCAGCAGACGAAGGTCTATGGCACGGATATCCAAATATCGCAGCTCTTTTTCGATAGATTTCGCACAGCAGTTGGTACAAGTTTTCAGGAGCATAGGCTCAACAGTTCAACGAGTGACAAGCACACGTATAACCTGAAGGCATTCCATTTCGAGTCGGAGACGGACCTCTTTGACAAAGGATCTTTGAAGCTCGGCGGCCGCTGGGATGACTATTCAAATTTCGGAGACAAACTCAGTCCCAGTGCCAGCATGAACTTCTGGTTATTTGAAAGAATAAAATTTCACGGCCTGGCAGCAAAATCTTTCAGGGCACCTACATTCAACGATCTCTACTGGCCACGCGAAGACTGGGGCGCCTGGGGCGGCGTTGAAGGAAACGCAAATTTGGGTCCCGAGAAGGCAATCTCATACGAAGTGGGTGTGAGTGGATATCTCCATAAATGCCTAAAGACAGACATTACTTATTTTAAGACGAAATTCAGAAATCTGATAGAGTGGACGGTAGATGACACATGGTGGTGGAGGCCTGAAAACGTAACATCGGTTACTACCGAAGGATTAGAATTAGAAGCCGAGCTTGCCCTGAGGGAACACCTAAAGGCCAACATGAACTACACATATATAGAAGCCAAGAATAAAGAGACACACAATTGGCTCATATATCGCCCGGAACACCTTTATAAATTGAGGGTGATCTATTCACCCACTCACAGAAGTGACCTGGGACTAAGTATCATATACAAGACGAAGAGGTTTGCCAACGCAAGCAACACAACTGAGCTGAAGCATTACTGCATAGCGAATGCAAATTACATCTATAAGTATAGTGATACGGTACACTTCTTGCTGGAGGCGAAGAATATCTT
Source organism: Candidatus Omnitrophota bacterium (assembly GCA_013202205.1). GTDB lineage: Bacteria > Omnitrophota > Gorgyraeia > JABMSB01 > JABMSB01 > JABMSB01. Next base: position 15,182 of record JABMSB010000072.1, on the reverse strand, counting down.
TAACAGGATGTACCAGGAGGAGAGGAGCTACCCCATGCCCGGCCGCGCGTATTACGCGGGTATCAAATTAACCTTTTAGTGTTAGTTATCCACAGCTGTCGTGTATGCTTAAGCATGCCCTGCTCCTGTGGATAACTTAACTCATTTAACTTAGGATTTGACTTGTTGGCGCCAAAGGAGTATCATAACTTCTCAGGTTAAAAAAACAGGGAGGAGAAATTATGGCAGATTTTGAGAAACCGGAGGATATCTTCGGAAATTCCGGGGATATGTTTAAAGGTGCCGGTAAGAAGATGAACGATTTTGGAAAGCGGCTGCCGCCGATCTTTGCTATTATCGTCATCGCATCACTCTTTTTCGGTGCCTTCTATACGGTTGGGCCGGATGAAGAAGGCGTTGTGCGCCGTTTTGGGAAATATGTCAGATTGACCAATCCCGGGCTTCATTTTAAAGCGCCGTTTATAGAGAAGGTCGATAATGTCAAGGTAAAGTATATCTTTAAAGAGGAGTTTGGGTTCCGCACGGCAAGGGCCGGTGTCGTGACCCAGTATTCCCAAAAGAGCTACTACGACGAATCTTTAATGCTCACAGGCGACCTCAACGTCATTGTGGTCGAGTGGATAGTCCAGTTTAAGGTAAAAGACTCTGTCAAGCGGCTCTTCAATGTGAGGAATCCCCAGGGGACGATACGCCACATATCTGAGGCGGTCATGAGACAGGTTGTGGGTGACAATACCGTTAACGAAGTCCTTACGATGCGCAGGGTCGAGCTCAACCAGGAAGTGCAGGATAAACTGCAGGAGATACTCGATTTTTATGACAGTGGGATACAGATAGTTACCGTGAGGCTGCAGGATGTCAACCCGCCGGATCAGGTGAAACCATCCTTCAACGAAGTAAACGAAGCAAAGCAGGAGAAGGAGAAGGCCATAAACCAGGCATGGGAGAAGTACAATATGATCATTCCAAAAGCGCGCGGTGAAGCGGAGAAGACGATAAGGGAGGCAGAGGGTTATTCCCTAAACAGGATCAATGAGGCGAAGGGTGAAGCCGCGAGATTTATCTCTGTCTGGGAGGCATATAAAGATTCTAAAGATGTTACGAGGAAGAGGCTATATCTTGAAGCCATGAATGAGGTCCTGCCAAAGGCCGGCAGGAAATTTATAGTCGATTCAAGCCAGCAGTCCATACTGCCGCTCCTTAACCTAAACAGGGAAGGGGGTGCGGAATGAAAAGGGCACTTTCAGGATTAGGTACTACAGCGATTATCATACTATTCCTCGTGGTGAGCGGAACGGTATATATTATCAATGAGACGCAGCAGGTCGTTATAACGCAATTTGGTGAACCGATGGGTGAGCCGATCGTGAAAGCCGGTATTCACTTTAAGATGCCTTTTGTCCAGCAGGCCAACTATTTCGAGAAGAGGATACTTGAGTGGGACGGAAATCCGAACCAGATCCCCACAAAGGATAAGAGGTATATCTGGGTCGATACGACGGCGCGCTGGAAGATAGTAGACGCGCTTAAGTTCCTGCAGTCGGTGGGCAATGAGACCGGGGCCCACGCGCGCCTCGATGACATAATCGACTCAGCGACAAGGAATTTTGTAACGAGCCACAATCTCGTCGAGGCCGTCAGGAACACAAACAGGATCATGGATGACCGCGCCCTGGAGGCAAAGGATGACGGTACCGATCAGATCGCGGGAGAGATCGAGGAGATAAAGTTTGGCAGGGACGCGATTACCCGCGGCGTACTCGAGGAGGCATCAAAGATAATATCACAGTATGGCATAGAGCTCGTCGATGTAAGGGTAAAGAGGATAAACTATGTCTCTGAGGTACAGAGGAAGGTCTTCGACAGGATGATATCAGAGAGAAAGCGGGCCGCAGAGCAATATCGTTCCGAAGGCCAGGGTAAGAAGGCCGAGATAGAAGGGCAGATGGGCAAGGAGTTAAAACAGATACGCTCTGAGGCATACAAAGTAGCCGAGGAGCTAAAGGGAAAGGCCGATGCCGAAGCTACCAATATATATGCCGACGCATATAACAGGGGCCCGGACTTTTATGCCTTCCTGAAGACGCTCGAGACATACAAGGAGACGATCGACAAAGATACAACGATCATCCTCACAACAGACAGTGAATATCTCGAGTATTTGAAATAAAAAAGGAACAACCTGAAAACAAAAGCAGCCGGGGTTTAAACCCCGGCTGCTTTTTCATTCTCGTTGCATATATTTTGTTAGGTAATATAGAAAAATTACGATATATTTCTCGGCGATGGCCAATATCAAGCATATTCACCGGTATGGATAAGGAATTTGACAATAGCCCATTTTTATGGTATATTTAGGCTCGAAACAAGGAGAGCGCTAATATGGGCAAAAAAATAGAGATAGCAAAAGAATTTCTTGACGGATTGAATTGGATCCAGTCTCACCGCATAGAGTTGCATAAAGAATATCAGGGGCAATGGATCGCCGTTTATCACAACAAGGTAGTAGCATTTGGAAAGACGATAGATTCAGTAGAAAAGGAAGCCTTAAGAATCACAAGAGTACCCCACACCAAAATCCCGCTTGTTTTCATGGAAGATCCTCACTGTATATATTCCATTGGATAGTATATGATAGAGCTTATTATCGATTCTTCCCCCTACAAAATTCCTGGTTCCAAAACAAAGCTAGATCTTGTTAGGATAAAGTGTCTTGTGGGGTTTAAAGAGAAAAATGGGTCGAACTACAGGTTTAACGAAGGGATTATAGATACCGGTGCTTATGTAAGTATAATACCCAAGGGTTTGAGCGAGAGAATCGAAAAAGAGATTACAGGGAGAGATAGAGTAAAAGGTATAAACTCAAGGGAAGAATGTGCCATTCCAGCGTCTGTAGGGAAGGCCAAATGCATTCTTTTTGATAGGTCAGGCAATGCATCCGATGAACTGGAGTTCACCTGTTATTTCGCAAATTCAGACGAAGTCCCTATTATCATAGGTTTTGCTGATGTATTAACCAGATTCAAAATCAACATAGATTATCCAAATAGAAAAGCCTTCCTTGAATAGATAATTTTATTGGCACAAATCTGGCACAAGCAAAAAAGAGCCGTTGTAACTCTAATAGTTACAACGGCTTTATTATTCTGGTGCGGAAGGGGGGAGTTGAACCCCCAAGGCCTTACGGCCACAGACTTCTGAGGCCTGCGTGTTTGCCAGTTTCACCACTTCCGCACGAATTGTAATATGAGAGTATACAGGAAAAGCAGGAAGGTGTCAATATGGTTATTCCGGAGGGGGCTCATCATGGTCACCTGATTCACGGTCAGGGTCATCAGGAGGCCTTGGTATACCATCTGGATAATCAGGAGTACTGTAAAGATCGTAAGGGTCGCTTGGATTTATGCCATTATTACCTATTATCTCTGTAAGGTTATCCCACCCATCGCCATCACTATCTGTGTGCGCCCAAACCCCCCGGCCCGGTTTAAACTGAATCTCTATTGTATGCAAGGTCATATAGGGGTTTTCAGGAGCTTCAGAAGTTGTTACAATTTCGATAGACTCGAATATATCGGTTTCGCCGCTCGCCGCTATCCAACCCAGGATGGCTTGCTCAATTTGACCAACGTTCATAATATCGAATTCACCGATAGTTTCATGGTCCAAGTCGAACCAGCCTTGTTGGATATCCTCCCGTATGTATGATCCTTCAGTTAGGTCGGGGGTTATGATATTTGCCCTCTTTTCCTTGCAATGCCTAAATCCGAGGTGGTCGATCATCTCTATCTCCGTCCTATTGTTGGAATCGGCAAGGAGTATCATATTTGCACTTTTAAAAGATGCTATTTTTTTGCCTTTAAGCTTTGCATTTATACCGTATGATATCTCACCGGGTGTAGCTGCAGGACATTGCAGCACACCTTGATTATTATCATAATAGGGGCTCAAGGGTTCGTACTGGGCATGGGCGAGTTTGATGGCAAAGAGGTGTTTTGGTAAAGGATGAAGAGAGTTGGCATAGTGAGATTTTAGGTAAGGGTCTAATCTGGATAAAGTCCCGGGTAGGGCATCGTAATCCTGCTCATACATTACACATGCGATACCAAGCTGCCGTATATTTGACATGCACTTGACCATCTTGGCCTTGCACCTTACAAGGGAGACGGAGGGCATAAGCAATGCTGCCAGGATGCCCATAACGGCAAGGACGACAAGTATCTCTACAAGTGTGAAACCAAACCCGGATTTTACAAATCGTATTCTCATGAGATTATACCTATTTTATATAATATAAGAAAATAGACCACAAGTCAACCAAATAAAAGTGCCAAATATGGAGCAAAATCACCTTCTTTAAACTTTCTTGTCTTAACCCCCTTATTATGGTACAATTGTGATCCTATGAGTGAGAAGAATATCGCTACAAATCGGCAGGCACGCTATAACTATACTATCTTTGAGAGCTTAGAGGCCGGTATTGAGCTCAAAGGGACAGAGGTTAAGTCGCTCAGGTCAGGCAAGACCAGCATGAGTGAGAGTTTTGCCCATCCTGACGGTAAAGAAATATTCGTCTATAATATCCACATAAGTCCTTATGAGTTCGGCAATAGGGCAAATGTAGATCCCAAACGCAAAAGGAAACTTCTCCTGCATAGGGCTCAGATCCGCTCCCTAATAGCCCGTGTCTCACAAAAGGGATTTACGCTTGTGCCGCTCAGCATCTATTTTAAGGGAGGCATAGCAAAGGTAGAGATAGCGGTGGTAAAGGGTAAACAACATTTTGATAAGAGAGAAGCGATTAAGAAGAAGGACGCCCGCCGCGAAATCAGCCGCGCCATAAAAGATAAGGGGCAACCCAGCTAAAAATAGCTCATTTACACCGTTTTCTATTCATGGTATAATTATCATCTATTAACTCGGGGGTGACAGGTTTCGATTTAGGTCACCAATTTAAGAGGAGCATGCAGAGGTTGTCAGGAGGCCTCTTTAAACACCTGGCACACTATAAGTGCTACAAACGTAGCTGCTTAAGCCGACTTAGATTCGGCAAGCTCGCCGGCCGGTTTCCTGGGAGGCCGGGTCGAGCTCCGCGACGCAGGATAGTCTGGTTGGGTTTGCCTTTTGACGGCCGGGCGAAGCTTGAAAAGGCTGGTCGATTCCGAATCCCGCCCATCGGAGGCGGAATCGACGAGATCCAAAGATTGGGACAAGCATGTAGCGCCTTTTAATTAGGTACTTAAAGACCCCGGTTCGAATCCGGGCACCTCCACCATTTTGGCTGTAAAATATAAGAAGAGGCGATATGAAAAGAGTGTCGTTATTGGTCTTTTTTGTGGCATTGTCTCTTTTTGCCTCGGGATGCACATATATCCCGGAGGCAAGATGGCCGGGCGAACCGTCAGAATATTATAAAGGACCCCCGCCACCGGCTGCCAAAAAATATACCATAGAGAGAGTAGTAATCGACCCCGGACATGGCGGTAAGGATCCCGGCGCCACAGGGCGGGGCGGGCTAAAAGAGAAGACGATAGTACTTGATATTGCCCAAAGGTTAAGCCGCAGGTTAGAAGGAAGAGGGATCGATATCACGATTACTCGTAACAGTGATACCTTCATATCGTTGTGGAGTCGCGCCAATATTGCCAATAAGAGAGACGCCGATTTTTTTATAAGTATACATGCCAATGCCGCAAGATCCCGTCGGGCGCAGGGGTTTGAGGTCTATTATCTATCAGAGGCGACAGATGACAGTGCCCGTGCCCTGGCTCAGGTAGAGAACGCCTCCCTGGAGTATGAAGATTCCTCGGTAGATAAATATACGACCGACCTGGAAGCAACATTATGGGACCTTGAATTGACGGAAAATAGGGTTGAGTCGATAGAGCTTGCGAAGATAGTTTCGAATGAAGCCTGTGACATACTCGGCTGCAAAGAGAGGGGCGTTAAGAGCGCAAGGTTCTATGTCTTAAAACATTCACGCTGTCCTGCTATTTTGGTAGAGGTTGGATTTGTCACGAACAAAAATGAGGAGATGAAGCTCAAAGATGCCGCCTATCGTGACAAGATAGCAGAAGGATTGGCAGAAGGCATACTCGCTTACAGGCGTGAGTTTGAGCGGACGAACGGTTTTACAAATTAGGCATATATGAGTGACAAGCGACCTATCGGAATATTCGATTCAGGTGTGGGCGGCCTTACCGTAGTGAAAGAGATGAGGAGGGTGTTGCCGGGAGAGGATATAATCTATTTTGGCGATACAGCGCATGTACCTTATGGCGCAAAATCGAAAGAGACCATAAAGCGGTTTTCGATAGAGAATGTCAATTTTTTACTTAAGTATAACGTTAAATTAATAGTCGTGGCATGCAATACCTCATCGAGTGTTGCCTTGCCTCTATTGCGCAGATCCTTTAAGGTGCCTATAGTTGGAGTAGTAATGCCGGGGGCGCGGCGCGCTGCAGCCCTATCCGGATATGGAAAAATAGGGTTAATAGGGACGCGCACCACCATATCGAGCGGCGCCTACGAGAAGGCCCTAAAGAAGGTCGCGCCGAAGCTTAAGGTGATAAGTAAGCCATGTCCGCTCTTTGTGTCGCTTGCCGAGGAGGGGTGGACCAGCCATAGATTGACGAGATTGATCGCGAAAGAGTATCTTGCGCCGCTAAAAAAGGCTAAGGTGAAATCACTTATCCTCGGGTGCACGCATTACCCGTTGCTCTATCAAGTCATAAAGCGCGAAATGGGTAAGGGGGTTCGTCTGGTCGATTCAGCGCGTTCGGTAGCGGATGAGACGGCGATCATCCTAAGAGAACGATCATTATTGACATCCGCACGTAAAGGCGGCATGCAAAAATTTTTCGTAAGCGATGAGCCAATGAGGTTTGCCGGATTGGGAAAGAGATTTTTGGGAAAGAAACTTAAGTATGTGAGGAAGGCGTAGGAAAGTTTCCTGTGTATAGTGTAGAGGTTACAGCCAGTTTTAGCTCAGCGCATAGGCTGCGTGGTTACCGCGGCAAATGCGAAGCTCTCCATGGCCACAATTGGCGCGTAACCGTTATGATCGCATCCAATAAGCTGGACAAGATAGGCATGCTGATCGATTTTAAGCGGGTCAAGAAAGCATTGGCCAAGGTGATGGAGAAGATGGATCATAAATTTCTCAACTCACTGCCATATTTCAAAAAGATAAACCCTACATCTGAGAATATAGCAAAATATATATATCAAGAGCTCCATAAAGGCGGCTTGAAGGTCGGTACCGTGACGGTATGGGAATCTGAGAATTGCCGGGCCACATATGCCCAGGACTAGGCGAAAACGAGCAATAGTCCTTCTTTCAGGGGGCATGGATTCTACGACTACTCTTTATATAGCTAAGAAGCGCGGATATAGATGTCACTGTCTTATATTTGATTACGGCCAGCGGCATAGAAGAGAGATAAAGTCAGCCGCCAGGATAGCTCGTTTGACAAAATCTGATTTTAAAGTTTTACGTATAAAGCTACCATGGGGCGGAAGCTCTTTGCTTGAGAAAGGGCAAAAGATCCCGGCAGGCAGAATGAAGAGGCGCGTCATACCCTCTACGTATGTCCCGGCACGCAATATTATCTTTTTAAGTTTCAGTCTCTCCTTTGCCGAGAGCGTGGGCGCTGAGGCCATATTTATCGGCGCCAATGTGCTTGACTACTCCGGTTATCCGGACTGTAGGCCCTCTTTCTTGCGGGCATTTGAGAGAATGGCAAAGAGAGGCACTAAGCGGGGTGTCGCAGGCGGCAGGATCTCAATAGAGGCGCCGCTTCTTCGTAAGACAAAGAAAGAGATTATCGAGTTAGGTTGTAAGCTAAAGGTGCCATACATGCTGACGTGGTCGTGCTATCGAGGCCTTAAGAGACCATGCGGCAGTTGTGATGCCTGCCTTTTAAGAGAGAAGGGATTTCGTGAGGCAGGGTTGGAGGATTGGGCAATAAGATGATATCAAAAGAGACTACATGCATATCCGAGATCTTCTCCTCCATCCAGGGGGAAGGCCCCTTTGTGGGGACGAGGCAGATATTCGTAAGGTTTGCCCACTGTAACCTGGATTGTGAGTTTTGCGATGAGAAGAGCCGTAAGAAGGCCAGGTATCTTTCAGTCGACGAACTGGCTAAGGAGATCTTTGATCTGGACAAAGGAAAGATGCACCATTCGGTTTCTCTGACAGGCGGAGAACCGCTTATGCACGTGCCATACCTTGAAGAGCTTTTGCCGATACTACGCTCAAGGAAGCTTAAGATATATCTTGAGACGAACGGTACATTGCCTGAAAGTTTAAAGAAGGTCATGGATAAGATCGACATCATAGCAATGGATATAAAACTCCCGTCCTCGACAAAAAGAGAGCCATGCTGGAGCGAACACAAACAGTTTCTCGAGACGGCGCGGGGAAGAAATTTATTTGTGAAGGTGATCATTACCACCGAGACTACAAAGAAAGATATAGATAAGGCCGTGGCCATGGTAAGGAAGGTAGATCGCGATATATTGATGGTTTTACAGCCGGCAACACCGATATCCCCAAGGCAGAAAGAAGTGCCGGTATCCGTTCTCTTGGATTACCTCTTTAGGGCCGAGAAGAAGCTCGGCAATGTGCGTATTATCCCACAGGTCCACAAATTGATGAAGGTGCGGTAGTAGGAGAAGATATGGCGAAGAGAAGATCATCTTATGAAGGGTTGCAAAAGAGCGTAAGGAACCTTAATACCCCGGCGATAGAAGTATGGCAAAACCAATACAGGGATAGGGATTACCTCATAAAGCTCGATTGCCCTGAATTTACATGTCTATGCCCAAAGACGGGGTTGCCGGATTTTGCAACAATCCATATAAGGTATATACCGGATAAGTTATGCCTTGAATTGAAGTCGCTCAAGATGTATCTGATATTCTTTAGAGAAATAGGCATATTCCACGAGCATCTGATTAATAAGCTGCTCGATGATATGGTCCGCTCATGCAGGCCCAGATGGATGAAGGTGATAGGTGAGATCAATGTGCGAGGAGGCATAGCGACTACGGCCGAAGCAGAATATAAGACGACCGATAGAGTTGTAGCCAAGCGGGTCATGAATATTATAACTGGAAGTTCTTCGTGAGGCAAGGGATGCGACGAATCGACACAAAGAGGGTACGCGCGGAAATTTCAAGGTTGTGCACAACGGCCAACCTTAAGCTGCGTCCGGATATTCTATCGGCTATAAAGAATGCTTATAGATTGGAGAAGGGGCGTGCCAAAAATCTTCTTGGCGTTTTAATCGAAAATAGCAGGATTGCAGCCAAAGAGCGCCTGGCCATCTGTCAAGACACAGGCATGGTCGAGATATTTCTTGAAGTAGGCCAGGAGGTAAATTTTGTCGGCGTCGGGTTAAAGGAATCTATAACGGCGGGTGTGCGAGATGCCTATGCTAAGGGACGATTCAGAAAATCGATAGTTTCGGATCCTATTATTCGAAAAAATACAGGTACGAATACGCCTCCAATTATATATACAGAGATAGTGCCGAGAGATAAGGTCAAAGTCTCTACCTTCATAAAGGGATTTGGCAGCGAAAATAAGAGCCAGCTTAAGATGTTTAGGCCTACCGCGACTATAGACGAGATAAGAGAATTTATCTTAAAGGTAGCGGAGGAAGCAGGCCCGGAAGCCTGTCCGCCGCTCGTTTTAGGAGTTGGGATGGGCGGCACATTCGCCAAGGCCGCACTCTTGGCTAAAAAGGCCCTTCTCCGACCTATCGATAAGAGAAATAAGAGTTCCCACATAGCGCGTTTAGAGAAGAGGCTCCTGAAGGATATCAATAAGCTGGGTATAGGCCCCGCAGGATTAGGGGGTAAGACGACCGCCTTAGGAGTAAACATAGAGACATTTCCGACACACATAGCAGGATTACCTGTGGCTGTAAATATCTCCTGCCACGCAACGAGGTCCGCCGCCTCTATTTTATGAAACGCATAAGACTACCATTAACGCAGAGCGCCATAAAAAAGCTAAAGGTCGGTGATGAGGTCCTCTTAAGAGGCGCTCTCTATACTGCCAGGGATGCCGCGCATAAAAGGTTGGTTGAGATCGCGAAGAAGGGGAAACGCCTTCCGATCCCTCTTAAAGACGAAACGATCTATTATGTAGGGCCAACCCCTGCTATGCCTGGTAGGCCTATTGGTTCATGTGGCCCGACAACAAGCTCGAGAATGGATCTTTTTACAATACCCCTGCTCGATCGGGGATTATCGGGGATGATAGGAAAGGGGCGTCGCTCAAAAGAGGTTATCTCTGCCATTAAAAAACATAATGGAGTATATTTTGTAGCCGTGGGCGGCGCTGCGGCTTTTTTGGCGAAGAAGGTGAAGAAGGCAACCTGTGTTGCTTTTTGCGAGTTGGGGCCGGAAGCCATCTACCTGCTTGAGGTAGAAGATTTCCCGGTGATAGTAGCCATAGATTCAAAAGGGAGAAATATATATGAAAAGATCGGCACCAAAAAGGGCGGACGGAAGAAGGCCCGTTGAACTGCGGCCCATAAAGGTCAAGCGTGATTATATGAAATTTGCCGAAGGTTCCTGCCTTATTGAGGTGGGCAATACCAAGGTGATATGTACCGCTTCAGTTGAGAATAAGGTACCGTCATTTCTTGCGGGCAAGGGAAGAGGTTGGATTACATCAGAATATGGGATGCTCCCCCGCTCATGCCATACGAGAACAGTGCGCGAGGCATCCCGCGGTAAGCTGGGAGGCAGGACACAGGAGATACAGCGTCTTATAGGAAGGTCCCTGCGCGCCATATCCGATATGGAGCTTCTCGGTGAGAGGACGATATGGATCGATTGTGATGTCATCCAGGCCGACGGGGGTACCAGATGCGCCAGCATTACAGGTAGTTTTTTAGCGCTTGTCGATGCAATAAAGAAACTTTATGATGATGGCTCCATAATTTCCGGACCGATTATAAAGGACTATGTGGCGGCGGTAAGTGTCGGCATCATAGGAGGAACTCCTATCTGTGACCTGAACTATGAGGAGGATTCGCAGGCCGAGGTCGACATGAACGTGATCATGACAGGCAGCGGCAGCTTTGTGGAAGTTCAGGGGACGGCGGAGAGGAAGCCATTTACGGGGGCCGAGATGGATAGGCTTATGGGGTTGGCAAGGAAGGGTATAAGCAGGCTTGTGGCAATACAAAAGAAGGAGATAGGCAAGATCTTACCATGAAAGACTCAAAGCCAATCCTTGTAATCGCATCAAGAAACGATAAGAAGGCATACGAAATAAGAGTCTTGCTTAAGAAGCTCAGGGTGCAGGTCGTAACATTGCGTGATTTTCCATCTGCCCCGCACGTAAGGGAAGATGGTAAGACATTTCGTGACAATGCCATTAAGAAAGCGCTTACAATATCCAGATATACGCGCCTTTTAGCCGTTGCCGATGATTCCGGGCTTGAGGTGGACATCTTGGGCGGCGCGCCGGGTGTGCGTTCAGCGCGTTTCACAGGAAGCGGCGCCACAGATACCCGCAATAATCGCAAGGTCTTAAGGCTCCTCGGGGATCTCCCGATGAATAGAAGGGGTGGAGCGTTTAAATGCGCCGTTGCAATCGCGCGTTCAGGAAAGCTGCTCGGTGTTGTCGAGGGAAGCTGTCGCGGCAAGATCGGTTTTAAGATGATCGGCCGAATCGGATTTGGCTACGATGAAATATTTATACCGGTCGGGTACAGGCAGACATTTGGCCAATTAGGTTACAGGATAAAACATAGATTGAGCCACCGCTCTAAAGCGTTAAAGAAGGCAGTGCCTATCCTAAAAAAGCACCTCGGAGCAGATTAATATCCCACCACACTTAAGATGCCCCCTTTTAGTAAACTCCGCACGCCCTTCTCAATTAAGTTTTCCAGGGGCATCCACCTGAACTTATAAGTCGGTTTTTTGAGTGTGCCGGTTATTTTTCCCTGGCCGAGGAGCCTGCCCGTCTCGTCCATGAGAAGCCCAGCCAATGGCCCAAATTTCCCAATGGACCCGAGGAAGTCCGGGTGGAAGCTGGCCAGTATATCGAAATTTATATTCCCCTCGAAATCGGATGAGCCGGTTGCCCGTAATATTGCCTCATCGCTCTGCATCGAAAGGTCATCGGTGATGACATAGCGGTTTAATATACGGAAGTTGCCGCTCGCCTCTTTAAATGTTATCCTCCCCAGGCCCGGAACGAGCATAATATCGAGAAGGCCTGAGAGGAGGGGTGACTCCCAGAGGTATCCGTCTGTGATTGCGACGGCAGCACGCCCTTTTATGCTTTGTGTATTCTTTCCATATCCGGTGAGGTTCAGCCATCCTCCCAGCGTGCCCTTCGTATTCCAATGGCTCAGAGGAGTATCTTTTATAAGGCCTCCCATCTCGACACCTTCGAGCTCGACCTTGAGATCGTAAGGCGGATTTGGCGGGTTCATATCGAGCTGAGCGGATGAGAGCAGCGTGCCGCCATAGAAGTTGGCGCCGAGCTTAGGTATATCAACTTTCTTATCTTTCATATTCAGATTACAGGTCAAATCCTTAAGGGCCAAGCCTTTGACCGAGGCCCATCCCGATTGCACCTTGAGACCCAATTCCCCGGCTAAGGGGTCTCGCCATGGGCCATCGAGGAAGATTTCACCACCGAAGGCCCCGTCGAGGCGATAGTCTGCTATAATCTTCTGCAGGCCGGGGAAGAGTTTACCGATATCCTTGATGCTGGTATCGAGCTGGCCGTATATGTTCAATCGCGGGTCATTTAAATCTGAGATACGCCCCATGCACTGAAGGGTAGTCTGGCCATAAGATATCGCAGCTTCATCTACGCGTATATTGGAATCATCCACTATTACCAATTTGCAGTTAACGCCCAAGATATCCGATACTAAACTCGCCTCTATATTTGGCTGACCAAAGCCATCGAGGCGCCCTTCAAATGTATATTTGTGCCCGTCATAGGTGGCATCTATTTTATCGGTAAATATGGACTTATCGTCAAAGTCGAAAGATCCGGATATATCTTTTATATCTTCCTTCAGTCCTGGAAGCTTGAAGGATGCCGCAAGGAGCTGGAGCCTGCCGCTTAATTTAGGCGGGATACCGTCGAAGACCTTATCATAGAGTTCTGCGCGAAGCAGGCCCTCTCCGGCCAGATTGATCCTTTCGGCATTTGCCCGAACCTTATCGGGCGCAAAGGCCAATAGTTGGCTCAATTCGGCGCGGGATTCCATGGTTAATTCCGTTACCGGACGATCGAAATTCTTGGAACTTCCCGTGAAAATTACAGGAAGGCCGCCCAAAGAGCCTCTCAGCTCCTCTATCCTGGCTTCATCAGGTATTATCTCTATGGTTCCTTCCAAATCCGAGAGCTCACCATATCCGGATAATCCGGATATGAAAAATTTGGACATGCCTAGTGATATTTTATATTGGTCTTTTTTAGGCCTCTCCTTCGAAAGTATTGTTTCGCCATTCAGCTTGATGCGGCCGCCCCCTCTTATCTCATCCATGGTTATCGCGGCCTCTTTCATGTCGAGTGAGAATTTCAAGGCCAGGCCTTTCTTTTCTATGACTGCATCGAGCTCAATATCAGCAACACCATTTTCCAGGGCAGCAAATTTGGCAAGATCAGGCAATACGAGCGGTACGAGGCCTTTTAAGTCTATACCATCTACTCTATTCTTTATATCCAAAACACCTTTTTTGATATCATAACTGCCGTAAGAATTTACCCTTCTTTTTTCAGGCAATTCCGGAGAGCTAAGATCGCACGAAGCCTTTATCTTGATATTGGCAAATGGAGTAATGTAGGCATTGCAATTCAAATTATCGAGTGAAGCCTCAAGGCCTTCCGGGCTCATCTCATCTTTTATCGTGACAGAACCATCTTTGATAGTCACGTTATATATGAGAAACGCGAAATTTTCCGGGGAGATTTCACCTCTTCGCGATTCATGGAGAATGGGAGGGTCGATTGCATTCCAGCGGCCAAATCTATCCTTTATTATATGAACCACAGGTGATGTGATATTGACGGTAGGTATGACAATCTTCCTCTCGCGCACCAAAGGCAGTATCAGGCAATTAAAATAGACCTCGTCAACCCGCAATAGATCCCTCTTGCGGCCGCCTACCCCTTCCCGGAATGAGACGCCGTTTAGGACTATGCCTTTAAATATGTTATAACGCAGCCTCTCTATAGCCACGGTCCTCGCGGTCAGCTCGGAGAGAGATCTTTCTATGCCGGGTTTAACCTTCTCAGGCAGGATCACATTATTGAGGTAGGAGAATGCAAATATGGCTATACATGCAAAGAGGATGAGCATGTCTATGTAGAGCCATTGGCGCTTCTTTAATCTTAAACGCATATTTTTATCCTTAGCGTTTTCGTCACGTCTATGGAAAGATTATATGCTAATAAGCCCATATAAGGCAAGAAAAAGTTTTATTTGAATTTATATTATATAGTGGTATAATTGGTGGACAAGCTTCGGGGCGTAGCGTAGCTTGGCTTAGCGCGCCTGCTTTGGGAGCAGGAGGTCCTGGGTTCGAATCCCAGCGCCCCGACCATGAAATAAGATAAAAATGCGCCTGTAGCTCAGTTGGATAGAGCATCTGCCTTCTAAGCAGAGGGTCGCCTGTTCGAGTCAGGCCAGGCGCGCCAAAATATAAAGAACAAGGGACAGAGAATGAGAAGATTAATAGCCATGTTGATCTCTTCGGTCTTCATCTTTTCTGTTGTGATCGGTGAAGTTAGCGCAGGACAAGGAGAGAAAACAAATTTCACAGCAAAGAAAAAAGACAAAATGGATATTACGAAGACATCGCAGGAGATGTCTAAAGGTACACTAGAGAGCACAATAAAAGGTTTATACTCTAAAATCAAACGTAAGTTTCAGGGCAAGTCAAAAGGGTCTTCAGCCGCAAAAGAAGAAGCAGAGAGAGAACTTACCATAGTAGAGCGCACCAAAAAGAGGCGCAGGGAGAGAGATGCGACTGAAGAAAAGAGGGCAACATCAAGAATTGTTCCTCACGGACTTATAAAATCTGAAGACGATAAAGATTGAAACATTTCGTGGTGGCTATAGTGTAGCGGCAGCACGAGAGATTGTGGATCTCTTTGTACGGGTTCAACAACCGTTAGCCACCCCAGT
>JABMSB010000071.1 GCA_013202205.1 Candidatus Omnitrophota bacterium | reverse complement strand
CTTGTCGATCACATGCAAAGACGGACTCTTACCCTGTCAAATGTAAATATCCTGGTCCTTGATGAGGCCGATCGTATGCTGGACATGGGGTTTTTGCCCCAGATCCAGCGCATAATCAAGGCCATACCCAAAGATAGGCAGACCATGCTTTTCTCGGCAACTATCCCCGGGGAGGTTGTGAGGATAGCTGCCTCGCACATGAAGCTTCCTATACACGTGGAGGTTGCCCCGTCAGGTACCGCTGCGGAACGCATTGTCCAGGAACTGTTTATCGTTAAAAAGAGTGACAAGAAACAGCTGTTGGCAAAGTTGCTTCAGCAGTATCATGGGTCGGTCCTGCTCTTTTCGCGGACAAAGATAAATTGTAACAAAATCACGAGGTATATCAAGGGATTAGGCCATAACGCAGCGGAGATTCATTCGGACCGGTCGCTTAGCCAGCGCAAAGAGGCCCTCGAGGGTTTTAAGAGAGGAAAATACAGGATACTCTCCGCGACCGATATCGCGGCCAGGGGCATCGATGTTATCGGCATAGAGCTTGTCTTAAACTATGACCTGCCCGATGATTCGGAAAATTATGTGCATCGCATAGGCCGTACGGGACGCGCCGGCCATGAAGGCCGCGCAATCTCTTTTGCAACGCCTGAACAGGGCGAGGATGTCGTAAGCATTGAAAAACTTATTAAGACCGCCTTGCCGATAGTAGAACACCCTGAACTTCCAAAAGAGAGATTTATTAGAGATTCGAAATATCACCAGAGCTCAAACTCGCGCCCGGGAAGAGGAGGAAAACGCGTCAGATCCTTCAGGAGTAGACACCGCAAACCCCACCGCCAAAGATAACACAAATAGTAGCTGCATAGAGTACGCTTTCCGCAATTTCACCTATATCTTGCATAACTTCCCATAGATAAATAAGTTAAAGACTATATAAAACTGTTTGGTGGCTATTCTATGCCTGTGGTATAATATAAAAAACAAGGAGAGTTGGTGGAAGAGAGAAAATTAGGTTTTTTTGAAAGGTACCTGACCGCGTGGGTTATCGGGTGTATCGGTTTAGGGATCCTCCTCGGCAAGGCTTTCCCACAAGCCGCACAAACCCTAGATAATATATCTATTTACCAGGTATCTATACCGATAGCGATATGTCTCTTCTTTATGATGTATCCTATCATGGTTAAGATCGATTTCAGGGAGGTTATAAAGGCGGGGAAGACCCCCAAGCCGGTTATCCTTACCTTGGTTGTCAACTGGTGCATTAAACCTTTCACAATGCTTGCTATAGCGACTCTATTTTTGGGAGTCTTGTTTAAAGGATGGCTTCCGGGGACAGAGGTTGTAAAAGGCGGCATGGAGGTGGAATTATACAGGTCTTATATTTCAGGATGTATATTATTGGGTGTTGCACCCTGCACCGCGATGGTATTGATATGGGGGCATCTATCAAAGGGAAATGACGGGCATACCCTTGTTATGGTCGCTATCAATTCTTTAACCATGTTGTTTCTCTATGCCCCGTTGGGCAGCTGGTTATTGGGTGTAAATAGGATGCCCATACCCTGGCAGACGATCGTCCTCTCAGTCGTTATCTATGTCGGATTACCGCTTTTCCTGGGGTACCATTCAAGGAGGTTGATCATTAAAAGTAAGGGGATTGAGTGGTTTAAGGAAAAATTCCTTCACTATCTGACACCCGTATCCATTACTGCCTTACTAATAACGCTGGTATTACTCTTTTCATTCAAAGGAGACCTTATTATAAGGCATCCTCAAACGATATTTTTAATCGCTATACCACTCTTTATACAGACCTGCCTAATATTTTTATTGGCTTATGGTTTGGCAAGGTGGCTCAAGTTGCCATATAGGGATGCAGCGCCATCCGCATTAATCGGGGCGAGCAACCATTTCGAAGTTGCTATTGCTACCTCTGCGATGCTATTTGGCCTATCATCAGGCGCATCATTGGCAACCGTAGTAGGCGTGTTAATAGAAGTCCCTGTCATGCTTATGCTTGTCAGGATATGCTTGAAGACAAAGCATTTGTTTGGTAATGTAAATTAACCGTGAAAATTCAAATCCTTGCTTCTTTAACCAGAAGATCAGGCAATAGAACTTAAACATATGAAAAAGAACGAATATCTAACCATACCCAATATCTTAACCTGCTCGCGTTTTCTTATTGCTCCAATACTCGTATTAGTTGCATCGCTGGGGTATCGAACAGCCTTTCTTATTCTGCTTGGTGTTTCTCTTCTCACAGATGTTATAGATGGATATATTGCACGCATACTGAAACAAACATCGGAGCTTGGCGCGAAACTCGATGGTTGGGCGGATGTAGTCACGTGGATTGCGTCTTTGATATGCTTCTTTATGCTCTGGCCTGATCTGGCCAGGCGGGAAGGCCCTTATGCGATCTTTGGGCTTTCCGCTTTTATTCTTCCCATGCTGATAGGTTTTATGAAATATAGACAATTTCCCAGCTACCACTGCTGGTCGGCAAAGTTTCAAGCCATACTGGTCAGCGGGACGGTCTTCCTCATGCTTCTTAAAGGCATCTCCTGGCCGTTTAGAATTGCAGCTATTCTGCAGGGGATTGCTGCTATTGAAGATATAGGGATTACCCTCTTATTGCCAACATGCCACTGCGATATATCATCGATAGGGCATGCCATAAAATTATCTAAGAAAAATACGTGATTTTGTAAAAGATATGCGCGATAAGATCGATATTAAGGGTTTCACATTAAAAGAACTCGAGAAGGCTCTGTCCGGGATCGGTGAGCAGTCATATAGGGCCAGGCAGATATTTTCCTGGCTTTATCAAAGAGGCATAAAAGATTTCAGTGAAATTGACAACATCCCAAAGAAATTGATAACCAAGCTCGATCAGATATACTGTATAAGCAGCCCGACTCCCCGGCAACACCTCAAGTCAAGAGACAAGACAGAAAAGATCCTATTTGAACTCAGCAACGGACACCTCATAGAGACTGTCCTGATATGCGCGAAGGGCAGGAAGACATTATGTCTCTCTACGCAGGTCGGCTGCAAATTTAGCTGCTCATTCTGCGCAAGCGGACTGAACGGTTTTAAGAGAGACCTAACGGTCTCTGAGATAATAGGCCAGATCCTATATTTCCGGAACGACTTTAAGCACAAAATAACTAATTACGTATTTATGGGGATGGGCGAGCCCCTCGATAATTATGAGAATGTAGCTAAAGCGGTCATGATAATGAACGAGCCAAAGGGATTGGCCATAGGGGCCAGAAGGATTACCGTCTCGACATGCGGGATAATCCCGGGGATAGAGAAGCTTAACGGGTTGGGGATCCAGGTCAATTTATCCATATCGCTCCATGGCGCAAACGATGGGCTTAGAAACAGGCTCATGCCGATTAATAAGAAATACCCGCTGGAAAAACTTCTTAAGGCCTGCGAGGATTTTAAGGGCAATACTGGAAGGATGATTACCCTTGAGTACGTTTTGATAAAAGGAATAAATGATTCCACACAGGATATAGACGGGCTCGCAGCTATAGCAGATAGGTTAAAGGCGAAGGTGAATTTAATTTTGTATAGCCCGGTCCCCGGGTTGAATTTTAAGATACCCAACCCGGGCGATATCGATGCGGTTACGAAGCGGCTTACTGAAAAAGGCGTGAGCGCGACATTGCGTAAGTCTAAGGGTAGAAATATACAGGCTGCTTGCGGCCAGCTTGCAGGGACTAAAAATGAGATATAAGATTATAATCTTTGATATAGACGGCACCGTAGCCAGGCACATAAGCTCATGGAGGTATATACACGAGAAGCTGGGGTTATGGGATGAGCGCGCTTTTCGGTACCAGGACGAATTCCTTGCCGGTAAGATAAATTACAAAAAATTCTGTGAGCTCGACGCAGCCCACTGGAAGGGATTGCGCGAGAAAAAAATAAAGGATATCTTCAAAAAAGCCCAATACGCAAAAAGCGCGACACGCTGCATAAAGAAGCTTAAAGGTATGGGATTTAAGCTGGTTGCCGTTTCAACAGGGCTCCAGTATATGGCCGACAGGGTAAGAGAAGAGCTGAAGTTCGATTATGTACTGGCAAATAGGCTTATTTCGAGAAGGGGAGCGCTTACAGGAGGGGTTAAGATAAATATAACCCATGGGGCAAAGGGAAATGTCTTAAAGAAGATACTTAAAAAGTTCGATATGAAAAAGAAGGAGGCAATAAGCGTAGGGGATAGCGCGGGAGACATACCGCTTGCTAAACACTCGGGTTATTCCATAGCATTTAATTCTTCTGACAAAACGCTTCCAAAGATAGTGGACTATAATTGCAGGACGAACGATTTCAAAGAAGTATTCGAGAGGATAGTATCTATTTCTCAAGGCTAACAGATGGTTTCTGTCACTGTTTTTAAAGATATGATAAAATCGCCGGAAACAGATTTAAGTAAAATCTGCGAACGCGCTATGGACATAGGCATGGAGCTAGACCTCTCCGACTGCCCGTATGGGGAGACGACAGGCCCTTGTTCATTTATCAAACGTCCGACCAGCTACTATTTTTTTCTTGCCGGGTTTGTCAGCTTGCTGAGGCTCAAGAGTATCTTAGAGATAGGGACGAATTACGGCGGCTCTATCATGGCGATCAGCAAAGGGCTGCATCCGGACGACATCAAAGAGAGCCGGCTGGTAACGATCGATATCATCCGTAAAAATGAAGAAGGTTTTAAGGGCTATCCGCATATAAGGAGAATAGAGGGCGATTCCCTGGATGGGGAAGTTGCAAGGAGAGTGATCAACTCATTTGATAAAGAAGTGGACCTTATCTATCTCGACGCGGTACATGAATATGAACACACGAAAAGAAATTTGGATATCTATGCGGACAAGCTGAACCCGCGCTACGTGGTCTTAGACGATATCAGGCAATGTGATGAGATGAGGCGGTTGTGGGGTGAGTTAAAGTGTGAATTTGGGGATAGAGCCTTTGATGCCTCCGATATCACCATAAGAAAAGGGGCAGGGTTCGGAGTTATCAAGAGAAAGTGAGGTGGGTTTATGAGGACTATAATTTCCATATGGATATGG
>JABMSB010000070.1 GCA_013202205.1 Candidatus Omnitrophota bacterium | reverse complement strand
CCTTACCACAAGCAAGGGTTATATACTCTGATGGAAAAGTCGAAGTCAGAGGTGCGCGTGATACGCACTGGCGCGAGGCACACCTAAATATGCGCCTTAAACCCGGCGACGAGATACGTACAGGCAAAACATCCGAGGTTGAGATAACGCTGGGACGTGGCGCCCGCAATATTGTAAAATTGGACAACGAAGCCAAGCTTCGCGTAAGCGGGGTTGAGCCTGCCGTACTCGATATCTATAAAGGTGGCGCATGGCTCGCCGCCGGAAAACTCAAAAAGGAATCGAGCTTTGAAGTCCATACACCCACCTCGGTATGCGGGGTCCGCGGGACAGGCTGGCGGATATGGACGCATTGTAAAGAAACGATCATAGACGGTTTTGAGGGGAAGGTAACCACACACGGCGTAGATGCCAATCAAGAACTATTAAAGGAAGAGGTTATAGTTGCCCCGGGCCGGCGCGTCGTTATAAAGAAGTATGAAGAACCTGCCACCCCTGTCAAATTGCCGGACGAGGAACTCGACAAGTGGGACGCCTGGCGATCGACACTGCGTGAGCATCTGGCAGAGGCCGGCATAGATCGGGATATTCCCGGCGCGTTGCGCATGGATGACCACCCTGCCTGGCAGCGCGGCATGTGTTATGTAACCTGGTATGCGGATAAATATAAATCTTATAGCTCCAACCGTTCCATGAAAGATATGCTTGATGTGGGTGTCGATTGGGTGGCAATAACCGCCACCTGGTACCAGAATAATATAAATTCTCCCAAAATATTCCCTGCCGAGATGACCCCAACCGACGAAAGCTTAAGCTACGCTATAGAGAGGGCCCATAAACTCGGTATGCGCGTACTACTGAAACCCCACGTAGATCCAATAGATGCGAGGGATGACCACTGGCGGGGCACTATAGGATTGACAGATACCTTCAACTGGGATGAATGGTTTGATAATTATGAAACGTTTATAAAACATTACGCCCAGCTAGCGGAAGCGAATGATGTAGAGATGTTCTGCGTGGGGACTGAGCTGATCTCATCAGTCAACCTGCGGCCGGACCTATGGCGCATGCGGATAATACCAAACGTGAGAAATTTTTATAACGGGCCTATAGTTTATGCCGCAAATTGGGATAACTATACTAATATCGAATTTTGGGATCTCCTCGATTATGCCGGGATAGATGCGTATTTTCCACTCTCTGAGGAGAAGTCACCTCCGCTGGAGATCATCAGGGAAGGTTGGTCCAAGTGGGTGGATGAGATAGAGGAGTGGCAGGCCGAGATAGACAGACCTGTCATATTCCCCGAGATAGGCTACCATAGCGCTGATTGGGCAGCCAGACGCCCATGGTCACATCAGGCAGAAGGGGATGTAAATTTAAAGCTCCAGAGAGACTGTTACGAGGCCCTCTTTGAGGAGTTCTTCGATAAGGATTGGTTCTATGGAGCATACTGGTGGGGTTGGGAGGCTGAGGCATCGGTAGGCGGTGAACATGATACCGGATTTACACCACAGCTTAAACCTGCCCTTGATATTGTCAGGGAGTGGTACAATAAACCCGACCCGCGCAAAAGCGCGGATTAGCACAAACACAAAGGAGGCCTATTGTGTCGGAGATAAGAGTAGAAAAACCCTCTAAGGAGAAACTCGATTCCCTGGGGATCGACAAATGGAGCCCCTGGGGATGCGAACCCTCCACCTTTGATTGGGAATACGATGACAAAGAGACCGCTTATGTCTTCGAAGGCAAGGTAAAGGTGAAGACATCCCAGGGTGAGGTAGAGTTCGGCAAGGGAGACCTTGTAACCTTCCCTAAAGGGCTAAAGTGTACCTGGTCTGTCTTGGAAAAGATCCGCAAGGTATACAAGTTTGGGTAGGCCAAAGAAGAGTTCCCTGAGAGAGAAGTTCCGATATGAGTTTGATCCGTTTGGCCAGCTTGTCTTAAAGCGCTCAGGCAAAAAGAGCAGCTTAAGACGCACCAGGATGGTTTTAGACGGTTCTTTTAAGATAGACGATAAAAATTCCCTTATCTATAATGTAAAGCTGCCTCGTACAAAAGAAGCGCAGACTGAACCAATTCCACGCCAGATAAGGCTGACCGGCCGCTGGTCAGTCACCCCTGATTCAAAACTTAAACTCACACTTGATGAATCCGAAACACAATATGGCAGAGACACTCTGCTTTTCGAGGGGGAGCTTCTCAATCCGCAGCAGGATAGCCTTCTCTTCGGTGTTAAGACGCGTAACGTTGGCGGTGGATCAAAGATACGCACCATTAGATTAAAAGGGGCGTGGCGGGCCGATAGCAAAAATCGTTTGCTATTTGCCCTGGATAGAGGGGCCTCCGGAAAATATAACGATATACTCTTAAATGGTACCTGGGAGATCGACCGAACCCACAAAATCATATATACCTATTATAAAAAAGGAACGCGAAGAGGAGATAGATATAAACGCAATATCGCGTTCAAGGGTTTTTGGGATATTCGGAAGAAGGAGAGACTATCTTATTTGATAGAGGGCAGTAAAGGCTCGGGTTTCCATTTTCGCGCTAGCCTTTTGACTCCCAGGATAGCAGGAGATAAAGATGCTATTAAATATGAGATTGGCACCGATATACGTAAAAGCAGATACCGCAGGCGACAAATCGTCGCGCTATTTGGAAAGTGGAGATTTAAAAGAGGGCTCAGGCCTTCTTTCGAGATTAAATATAGCGGCGGTAAGCCATATTCTATTAACTTCGGTTCGGCTATAATTGTAAGAAGACGTAATCAATTGGTTATAGAATTAACCAGCCTGCGTGGTGACCCTTTGGGTATTTCAATCGTGATAAACAGGCGCTTATTAGAGGGTGAGGGAGAGGCCTTTTTACGTCTGCGCAAGAAATCCTATGATATGGGAATTGAGGCGGGCATTACAAGAAGGTGGTAATGTGGCCTCTTGTATTAACACGGAAATTATAAAAAGACTTGTCTATTATTCCAGTTATCGTTATAATATATCTTTGCCATAAATAAATGGTTACGGATTTGAAAAATTAGGGGAGACCGCAAATAATGAAAGATGTAAAACTGACAAGGGCAGGTTACGAAAAACTCTTTGCGGAATTGGACCATCTTAAGAAAGTAAAGCGCAGGGAGATCGCCAAAGATATAGGAAAGGCAAGGGAGAAGGGGGATCTGAGTGAGAACGCGGAATATGATGCCGCCAGGGAAGCCCAGGCACACCTAGAGAAGAGGATATCAGAACTTGAGGATAAGCTATCAAGGGTCTCTATTATAGACGGGTTGGATATAGATAAGAATAAGGTTTATGTCGGCGCTACAGTCAAGCTGAAGGATTTAGAATACGACGAAGAGATAGAATATCAGATGGTGTCAGAAGAAGAAGCAGACTTAGCCCATGGCAAACTCTCAATAACCTCACCGGTCGGCAAGGCCCTGCTTGGGCATAAAAAAGGGGAGACCGTTACAATCAAGGTCCCCGCCGGCACCCTGAAATACAAGATCCTCACCATCTCCCGCTAAAAACACTCTATTAATTACTCCACGGTGGATCATCAGTCACAACCCAGGTCCATTTACCCCATGCCTCCCAAGGTTCACCCCCTATCGGCTCGGGAGCATCTTCGTCAATCAGCCAAAGATCCACTGTACCATTATTCGATTCGTATACATTTTGAGAAGGTCCATTTTCAGGAAGAAATGAAATGTTTCCAGTGTCATTTGGGTCTGTCGGATCAGGTGGATCGATTTGGGCATATGTAATCAATCCACTAGGGGAAATACTTTCCGGGCCGCCGTCAAAATAACTACCATCCCAGTATCCCCATGATGCGCCTCCCGTCGAGTCGGGATCGAGCATTGTGAGGTCTACCTCGCCTGCATCTAGTGACCTTGTCGTCATATCTACGAACATTATGTTGGTCTTATTTTCAGAGCAGTGCCTGAAGGATATATCTGCAATCTCGTTGATAAGATATGTCGATGCGTCTGAGGTGAGGAAGCAGGATTTATTCGTTATTGACTTAAGTGACCTGCCGACAACATTCTCATTAAGGCCGTATGCAACCTGGCCCTTTGGTACTGCAGGGCAGTGGAGAAGCCCTACCTTTTGCAGAGCTTCATTTTGGTCTTCATAATAGTTCTGGTAATATGGGCCCAGGGGTGGATAATACAGGGCATGAGCGGATTTGATTGAGAAGAGGTGTCTTTTTGAATCTTCGGCATATAGAGATCTTTTATATGGCGCGAGATTCGAGAGGGCACCGGGTAAGGCATCATAGTCCTGCTCATACATCATGATGGCAATGCCTAATTGTCTTATATTAGACATACATTTGGCTGTAATGGCATTACAGCGTATCTTCCTGCCGCCATCGACCACTAAAGCTATTATAATAGCTCCTATGGCAATGCCGACAAGGAGTTCGATGAGGGTGAAACCCCCTGCGGAATTCTTCTTTTTTATCATTTAATTAACCTCTTCAGTTTTGTCCGTGCCCCAGATGCTTCCAGGCTCTCCGGATATTTGAGTATTACCGCTTGGTAATATTTTTCTGCCAATCTCCCGTCATCCAATGACTCCTCTGCTATAAGACCTGCTGCCATAAGTGCGAAGCTTGAGAAGAATGGATCGTCGAGCTTTACCTCTATCGATTCTAATGTCGCGATAGCTTCGATATGTTTCCCGGCTGCTTCCTGTAGATAGGCAAGTGCTATAAGCCATTCTGCCAGCATCCCCGCTGGAGCAGACTTTGCGTGTCCCTTCGTCTCTTCTATAAACCCATTGAGGCGGGCCGATGATCCCTTACCCGCGCTGCGCATTGACTCGCCCAGAAGCCGGCTCTCTTTTATATACCAGAGCGTTCTTTGCTCATTAGCTGTAAGGGCAAAGGAGATATCTATTAATGGTGTCACAGATGCCTGCGGCACGATACCCTCTTTTCCATGCACTTTCCCAACTGCATCAATCTGATCCAGATATATCTTTTCCTTTGCGGAGAGTGCTGTTTCATCAATTGTGGAGGCCCCCTTGCCTATGGTTGCTTTTTGTCCGCCAGTGATCATTACGGGTTCAGGAATAGATTTAGCATGGACAAGTACTCTACCATCTTTAACCCATACCTCTGCGAAGACATTGCTTACGTTCATCACCCCAAACTGCGTACCTTTCACAACAGCTGAACCGGAGGGGAATAATACCTCAAAACCCCTCTTTGCAGACGGTTCGACATTACATAAGAGAGTGCCTTCCTTAACATGTATCGTCTGGGTGCGATGGGGAAGAGGGATGTAAGAGTAGGCTATATATATGGATGACTGTCCTTTTAGGCGTATCTGAGATTTGCCGGGGAGCTCCAAATCTATTTCACTGAAAGGTGCTGTCTTTATGAAAGAATTTCGCGCTATCCTCTGGCCTATCTCAGGCATCTCCTTAACATCACCTCTCGAATCTATCATCATGGCAGCGCCTTTAATACTCGCAACTACGGGCAGCTGCATGCGATCCGAGATATTTATGCCGGTAAGGCCTATCAGTAATACCATTGTGGCCACAACGGCAACTGGTATGGGCTGAAGTCTGTATATCTCGAAAAATCTTCTCATCTGAATAGATGAGTCTCTCAAAATCCTCTCCAGCACACCTTCCTGGGCTCTCTTGGCATCTATTTCGTCAAGCCGGGCCTCAAGATGCGTGCTAACCCATTCATCTATGTGGGCCGCTAGTGGTGGCCGCACCACATACTTATGTATAGATGGAAGCTCACTTAAACGATCGAAGGCCTTACGACACCCGGTGCATTTCGCCAGGTGCGCACCTATCTTAGAACGTCTCTTCTCGGGTAGATTTCCGTCAAGGAAATCTCCGATCAAGCTCCTTATAGATTTACAGATATTATTATTCATCTTACAACATCTCCGCCAGCAATTTCTTTGCGCGGTGCACTCTTGAGCGCAAAGCCGTCAGTGAACAATCGAGAATCTCTGATACCTCTTCGTAACTGAGTCCCTCCACATATATCAAAAGCAGTGTCACGCGATATTTCTCAGGCAGCCTGTTTATTGCATCGACGATCTCTGAAACACCCTCTTTTCCCTGAGCTATCAAATCAGGCCTAAACCGGTCATCTTTTATATACTCGAGTGGTTCCGCAGTTTCGCTCTTATCCTGAGAGGACTTCTGCCTTGAAAATATCTTATTTCCCCTCGATTGCCTCATCTGCCAATTTGTTGCCGTGTTGTGCGCTGACGTATATATAAGAGCAGCCACCTTGCCCGTAGGCATATACGTCTTTAAGCTGGTGTATAGATGAATGAATGTCTCCTGAAGAAGCTCCTGCGCAACCTCCTCTGAACGAACGAGCCTATAAAGGTAGTAATATATCTTTTTCTTATATCTGGTATAGATTTCACCGAAAGCTCCTCTGTCGCCATCCTTGGCTCTTAGAATCAGATCTTGTTCTTCAGTCGACATGGGCGAATTACCTTACACGATCCGCCTCTCTATCTATAATAACAAGTGAGAGTTGCGGATGTTGCATTTTAAATCTATTAAATAAGTATTTTCTTACCTGCTCTTAT
>JABMSB010000009.1 GCA_013202205.1 Candidatus Omnitrophota bacterium | reverse complement strand
GGATGAGATCAGGTACGGATATCCTAAAGAGGTTATAATGGCACAAGAGCAGAAGATACGAATAAAATTACGGGCGTTTGACCACCGAATCCTGGATCAATCCACTGAGGATATAGTGGAGACGGCAAAGAAGACAGGTGCTGCAGTAACAGGGCCGATTCCCCTGCCGACCAGGAGAGAGGTATTTACGGTGTTGCGGGGACCACATATCGACAAGAGATCGAGAGAGCAGTTTCAGCTCAAGACGCATAAGCGCCTGCTGGATATAACCAATCCGACCTCCAAAACGATAGAGGCCTTGCGCAAGCTTGACCTGCCCGCAGGAGTTGACATAGAGATTAAATAAAGTTGTAGGCCGTGAACTGTAATATACCGGCTATACAACCTAAACCGTGGTTTGAAGTAAGGACAATAGAGAATAAAAATGAGCATAGGGATATTAGGTAAAAAGATAGGGATGACTCAAATTTTCGATAAAGATGGCACTTTTGTGCCCATAACCTTGATCGAAGCCGGACCGTGCCCCGTTCTTCAGGTAAAGACTAATGAGAAGGATGGCTATACGGCAATACAGATCGGTTTCGGAGACATGAAGAAAGACCATACGACAAAGCCAATGGCAGGACACTTCAAGAAATCAAAATGCGAGGTTCCTAAGCGATTTATCAAGGAGATCAGGACTGAGGAAAACCAGAAATATGAGGTGGGCCAGGTCCTCGCCGCGGATATATTTGCCGTCGGTGATCTTGTCAATGCCATCGGCACTTCTTTGGGCAGGGGATTCCAGGGTGGTGTCAAGAGATGGGGTTGGCGAGGCGGGCCCGAGAGCCACGGATCGATGCATCACAGACAAGTTGGTTCCCTGAGCGCCAGCTCATATCCTTCGAGGATATTTAAGGGTACTCACATGCCCGGGCATATGGGGCATCAGAGATGTACCATCCAAAACCTGGAGGTGATAGACGTTGATAAGGAGAAGAACCTTATTGCGCTAAAAGGCTCTATACCAGGCCATAAGAACGGTTTTTTGATACTACACAAATCGAAGAGAGTGAAGAAGGTATCTGGTGGTGCCGCGGAAGCCCCAAAGGCAGATAAGAAAGGGCAGGTAGCGCCAAAGAAGAAGAAGTAGGCAAAGCAGCGATAACGAGAAGGCAGAAGACGATGGATATCAAAATACATACATTGACGTCAAAGACGAGTGAGAATATCAAGCTTGATGATAAGGTCTTTGGCGGTGAGGTAAATAAAGCAGTGCTTTACCAGGTCATAAATATGTACTCTGCCTGCCAGAGGCAGGGTAATGCCTCGACCAAGCGAAGGGGAGAGGTTAGGGGCGGTGGCAAGAAACCATGGAAACAGAAAGGCACAGGCCGAGCCCGTTTCGGGAGCTCTAGAAACCCGGTATGGCGAAGCGGTGGCGTGACCTTCGGACCAAAGCCGAGAGAATTCAGATACTCTGTTCCGACTAAGGCAAGGAGGCAGGCATTTATAGCTTCTTTACGCGCAAAATTAGCCGATAACGATTTAATCGTTGTAGATCAAATAAAACTGGATGAGCCAAAGACGAAGAAGCTGGTCGCTGTCTTAAAGCGTCTCAAGGTCAAGGATGGTGTCTTGCTTGTAGATAGAACGCCCGATATCAATCTTTGCCGGGCAGCCGGTAATCTGCCGGATGTAACGCTTCGTGCCTCCTCAGACTGCAATTGCCTCGATATCCTTAAACGCACAAAGCTGGTCTTGACGAAGAGGGCATTGGAAGATATCGTAAAACGGGTAAATAAGTAGCGTAGGAGTAAGACCATGAAAGATATATTCCATACAGTAAAGAGCTTGATCAGGACCGAGAAGGGGTCTAATATCCTCCCTTTTAACAAATATCTATTTTGGGTAGCTAGGGATGCGAATAAGATCGAGATAAGGGGTGCCGTAGAAGAACTATATAAAGTTAAGGTAGCGTCGGTCAACACGCTCCTTGTGCACGGGAAAAAGAAGAGGGTAAGATACCGGGAAGGCAAGACGCCGGATTGGAAGAAGGCGATAGTGACGTTGCGGGAAGGTCATAAGATAGACGTAACTTAGTGCCGCAGATTATAGAAAAAGAGAAAGATAAAGAAGATGGGAATAAAGAAATTTAAACCGACGACACCGACAAGAAGATGGGGCAGCTCCCACACCTTCGAAGAGATAACTACATCCAAGCCGGAACGTTCGCTCGTAGTAACCAAGAAGGGTAAGGGCGGACGCAACTGTTATGGAAGAATAACGATAAGGCGACGCGGAGGAGGGCATAAGCAGAAGATCCGTATTATCGATTTTAAGCGGGATAAGTATGATATGCCCGCAAAGGTAGTCTCTATAGAATATGACCCCAACCGGAGCGCCCGAATTGCATTACTGGAATACACGGATGGAGAGAGGCGTTATATTATTGCGCCCATCGGCATCGGGGTAAATGATGAGGTCGTGTCCAGCCGCCACAGGATTGAGATAAAGGCAGGCAATGCCATGCCTCTGAGGGATGTGCCACCGGGTACGCCTATATTCAATATCGAACTTATGCCTGGTGGGGGTGGTAAGATTGCCCGTACAGCAGGTGGATTAGCTATAATAATGGCCAAAGAAGGTGTCCATGCCCATGTTAAGCTTCCTTCGAGCGAGATTCGTCTTATAAAATTAGATTGCATGGCTACGGTGGGGCAAGTTGGCAATGTCGAGCATGACGCGATAAGCATAGGTAAAGCCGGCCGAACGAGACATATGGGAAGACGCCCTCGAGTCAGAGGTGTGGCTATGAATCCTCACGACCATCCGATGGGAGGCGGTGAGGGTAAATCATCAGGCGGAAGGCACCCATGCAGCCCGTGGGGCATGATCGCAAAAGGCCTTAAGACACGAAAGACTAAGCCGTCGGATAGATTCATACTTAAACGAAGACAGAAGAAGGCAAAGACAGCTACAGCATAACCGTGAGAGGTGCTAAGGATGTCGCGTTCTATTAAAAAAGGTCCGTACATAGACGAAAAACTGCTTAAGAAGGTGAAGAATATGGCAAAGGGTGGCCCTAAGAGACCAATAAAGACTTGGGCGCGCCGTTCTACCATTACACCGGATTTTGTTGGGTTTACCCTGTCGATACATGACGGCAGGAAACATGTGCCGGTATTCATAACAGAGAATATGGTCGGGCATAAACTCGGCGAGTTTGCACCTACCCGCATATTCAGAAGACACGGGTCTCATACCGAGGTATCGACGGATCTGACATAAACTACAGACGCGAGCTGAAAAAAAAAGGAATAGGATTTAGAGATGATAGCAAAAGTAATATTAAAATTTATAAGGATTTCGCCAAGGAAAGCAAGGCAGGTGTCTAACCTTCTTACAGGTAAGAGGGTAGATCAGGCTCTCAGTATGCTCTTTAATCTGCATAAGAAGGCAGCTAGATACATGGAAGATGCCCTCAACTCCGCGTATTCCAATGCCAAAGTGAAACTGCAAAATAAGGATCTCGACCCGGCGCAATTATATATTACAAAAGCAATAGTTGACAAGGGGCCGACATTGCATCGTTTTAGGGCTGCTACAATG
This sequence comes from Candidatus Omnitrophota bacterium, assembly GCA_013202205.1. Taxonomy (GTDB): domain Bacteria; phylum Omnitrophota; class Gorgyraeia; order JABMSB01; family JABMSB01; genus JABMSB01. The sequence goes on along the minus strand of JABMSB010000009.1, from coordinate 34,786 downwards.
GGGCGTGCCATGCCTTTTAAGCACAGAACTAGCCACATAAAGATAGAGCTGGATATGGTGCCTCAGGCAAAGAATGCTGTTTCAGTCGAGACGAAGAAGGCAGGAGAGCGCAGGAAGCTGCCGCGCTTACGTCTTAAAGATAAGGGCAAAACTGCTCAATTAAAGGTTAAGGCAGGACAGGCCAAGAAGACCGCCAAGAAGAAAGGATAAGTTCGGATATGGGTCAAAAAGTTCATCCAACTAGTTTTAGACTCGGATATATAAAAGATTGGTCCTCGAGATGGTTTGCCACCAAGAAAGATTTTCCAAAATTTCTCAAGGAAGATATTATCATAAGAAAACACTTAAAGAAGAGTCTTGCATCTGCCGCTGTTGCGCTTATAGAAGTAGAGAGGGCCGGAGACAAGGTTCGCGTAAGCATACATAGCGCCAGGCCCGGCATTATAATAGGAAGACGTGGTGCTGAGATCGACCGGATAAAAGAAGAGCTGCAGGATATGATAGGCAGGCAGGTATTCCTTGACATAAAAGAGATAAAGAACCCCCAGGTTGTAGCACAGCTTGTGGCAGAGAATATAGCATTCCAGCTTGAGAAGAGGATAGCATTCAGGCGGGCGATGAAGAAGTCGATTCAGGCGGCAATGAATGCCGGCGCCCAAGGCATAAAGATAAGTTGCGCAGGACGCCTTGGCGGCGCTGAGATAGCCCGTACCGAGGGTTATAAGGAAGGCAAGGTTCCTTTGCAGACGTTACGCGCCGACATAGATTATGGATTTACAGAAGCGCGTACGGCATATGGGGCTATAGGCATAAAGGTGTGGGTATATAAGGGTGATATAATGCCCAAAGCGATCAGGGAAGCGAAAGAGAAGGATAAAGCGGCAATAAGCGGCAAAAAACAGTTTAAGAATATATAATTTTTAGGTGGTCTGATGGTACTGATGCCAAAACGTGTCAAATACAGAAAGGTCCAACGCGGCAGACGCCGGGGCCTGGCCCTGACCGGATCAAAGGTAAGTTTTGGTGAGTGCGGGCTGCAGGTCCTTGAGAATGGTTGGATTACAAATATACAGATAGAGGCTGCGCGCGTAGCTTTGACGCGCCATTTCAAACGCGGCGGTAAATTCTGGATTAGGATATTTCCTGACAAGCCTATTACTAAGAAGCCGGCCGAAACGAGGATGGGTAAGGGTAAGGGCGCTCCCGACCACTGGGTTGCTGTGGTAAAGAGGGGGAGGGTTATATTTGAGCTTGAAGGCGTTCCGGCGGAGATAGCAAAAGAGGGATTGAGGCGGGCTGCGCATAAGATACCGCTGAGGACCAAGCTTATCACTAGACGCTAAAATTTTGAGGATTTAATTCGATGGCGCTTAAGATGGATGATATAAGAGGAATGACAAAAGAAGAGCTCCAGAACAAGGTGAGGTCTTTAAGGGAAGAGTTATTTGGGTTGACCTTCCAGGCCAGGACAGGCCGTATCGAAAGGTCACACAGGATAAGCGCCATTAAGAAGGATGTCGCAAGGTGCTTAACAATTATGAACAAGAAATAGAGAGATGCAGCTTAGGGGTTCCGATATGGACAAAGCAGTAGAAGATGTAAGGAATAGACGGAAGGTTGTAGAAGGTACCGTCATTAGCAGTAAGATGGATAAGACCATAACAGTGAGCGTGAAGCATCTGGCCCGCCACTCTATGTATGGGCGGACAATCAAGAGAGAGATGAAATATAAGGCGCACGATGAAAAGAATTCTGCCAAGGAAGGCGACGCAGTGCGTATAATGGAGACACGCCGACTCTCAAAAACTAAAAGATGGCGCCTGATCGATATAATTACTAAGGCAAAGGCGTAATTAAGCCGAAGATCATCGGAAAAGTGTTTCTAAAAAATTAGTTAAGGGGTAAAGAATACTATGATACAGATGAGAACGATATTAGATATAGCAGATAATACCGGCGCAAAGCGTGCTTCATGCATAGGGGTTATTGGCCGTTCAGGCGTCAAGACCGCTAATGTGGGTGACATCATAACCGCGAATGTCAAAGAGGCCACACCCGATTCAATAGTCAAGAAGGGTGAGGTGGTGAAGGCCGTGGTGGTACGCACGCACGCGCCTATCATGAGGTCAGACGGCAGCGTATTAAGATTTGATCGCAATGCCATAGTCATAATCGATGCCCAAAAGAATCCACGCGGCACACGAATATTCGGACCTGTAGCGCGCGAATTGAGGGAGAAAGCATTTACCAAAATAATTTCTCTAGCTCCGGAGGTATTATAGCTATGGGCCGAATTAGACGTAATGATACAGTGACGGTAATGGCAGGAAAAGATAAAGGTAAGACAGGTAAGGTCTTGAGGGTAATTCCTGCCATCAATCGCGCGCTGGTCGAAGGGGTTAATCTGATTAAAAAACACACAAGACAGACGCGCAATGATCAGCAGGGCGGAATAATAGAACGCGAATGTACGATAAATATGTCTAACTTGCAGGTACTCTGCAAGGGGTGCAACCGTCCGGTCAGGGTGGGTTATAGCAAGTTGACGAGCGGAGAGAAGGTCAGATTCTGTAAAAAATGCAATGAAACTATTACATAGGATTTAAATAAAATGGCGAGACTAAGAGAGAGATACAGGACAGAGATCACCGATGAGATGATGAAGAAATTTGAATACAAAAATCGTCTCCAGGTGCCTCGCATTAAGAAGATATCGATAAATGTAGGCCTGGGAAAGGCCATGGAAGATTCCAAGCTGCTCGATAACGCAGTAGAGGGTTTAGCGGTCATAGCGGGCCAACGCCCAGCCGTAACCAAGGCCAAAAAGTCTATTGCTAACTTCAAGGTAAGAAAGGGCGTGGCGGTGGGATGCAAGGTGACTTTACGCGGCAATATTATGTATGAATTTCTTGATAGGTTCATCTGCGTGGCAATACCGCGAATAAAAGATTTTCGAGGTCTCTCACCCAAATCCTTTGATAAATCTAATAATTACAGCATGGGCCTGACCGAACAGACGATATTCCCGGAGATCGAATATGACAATATCACCCTGGTTCATGGCATGGATATCACCATGGTTACAAATGCGCACACAAGGGATGAGGCATTCGAGTTATTGCGGCTTATGGGAATGCCGTTTAAAGTCAGGTAGCGCAAGACAGGTTGTAGACATCTAGTTCAATAGGAGAGTGTATGGCGAAGAAATATTTGGTGGTAAAGGCCAATAAGGAGCCTAAGTTCAAAGTCAGAAAATACCACAGGTGCTTTGGCTGCGGTAGGCGCAGAGGTTATATACGAAGATTTAATCTTTGCCGGATATGTTTTCGGGAACTAGCCTCTAAGGGAGAGATACCAGGCGTGGTTAAGGCGAGCTGGTAAAAAGGCACTAAATAGTCGAAGAGTGAATAGCAAAAGAGGTTAAAATATGGGACTTACTGATTCAATTGCTGATATGTTGACGGTTGTTAGGAATGCCAATGCTGCCAGGAAAGAGAAGGCGGATGTCAAGGCGTCCAAGATGAATGAAGAGATCCTAAAGATTCTAAAAAGAGAGACCTTTATATCAAATTACAAGAGGATCGCAGATAATAAGCAAGGGATGATCAGGGTTTACTTCAGGTTTATAAAGGGGAGAAAATCGACCCTGAATCACCTCGAGAGGGTTTCGACACCAGGTCTGCGCCAGTATGTAAAGGCCGGCGAGGTGCCAAGAGTTTTGGGAGGGATGGGGATCGCGATTATATCTACCTCCAGCGGTGTATTGACGGACAAAGAAGCGCGCCACCAAAAGGTAGGCGGGGAATTAATCTGTAAGGTATGGTAGGAGCTCGCATATGTCTCGAATAGGAAAGAAGCCGATAGGTTTACCAAAGGGTGTAAAGGCGACCTTTAAGGATGGAGCTATATATATAGAAGGCCCAAAGGGCAAGCTCCAGCGCCAGATTCCAAAGGGTTTTCCTGTGGAGATAGCAGATGGAAAGATATCCATTAAGAGGCCCTCAGATCTTAAACAGGATAAGGCCTATCACGGTCTTTACCGTAACCTGATTAACTGTATGGTAGTAGGTGTAACGGAAGGGTATGTAAAGGAGCTCGACCTAGTAGGCGTGGGATACCGAGTCCAATTGATTGGCAAGACCCTCAATTTCCAACTGGGATTTTCACATCCTGTCGAGGTATCCGTACCGGAAGGAATAGATGTAGAGGTAATCAAGCAAAATAAGATCATAATGAAGAGTATTAAAAAGGATCTGATTGGTGCATTCGCAGCAGATGTCAGGGCTTTATATAAGCCGGAGCCATATAAGGGCAAAGGTATAAAATATTCAGACGAACTTGTAAGGCGCAAGGCCGGTAAGACAGTAGCTTAAGAAATAAGCTGGCGCAATTTTTAAGGAGCCCTCAAGATGGGTAAGACCGACATAAAAGAATTGAACAGGATAAGAAGGCATAGACGCCTCAGAAAGAAGGTTATGGGGACGAGCGAGAAACCCCGTATCTCTATCCATAGGAGCTCAGCGAACTTATATGCTCAGGCCATAGATGACTTAAACGGCAAGACGCTCGTAAATGCCGCAACCACGCAGAAGGGTTTCAAGGAGAAGACGACGAGTGGGGGCAATGTAAAAGCTGCCGCCATATTAGGCGAGGTATTTGCTAAGGCAGCCAAAGCCAAGGGAATAGAAAAGGTCGTCTTTGACAGAAGCGGTTATATATTTCATGGAAGGATTAAGGCGTTTGCGGAGGCGGCAAGAAAGAACGGTTTAGTATTTTAATTTAAGGAGATGACAAACCTTGGACAAGAAAGAAGATAAGAAACAGGAAGAAAAAAAGGAAGAGAAGAAAACGGGTGCAGGGCAGCTTGTCGAAGCAGTACCGGTAGATGCCGGGAAGATAGACGACAAGGCTTCTAAAAAACCGTTTGCCGGGCCCCACAAAGGCAGAAAACCCAGACGGCCTAAGCCAAATCAGACCAGGTCCGGCGGAGGGGCGTCCGGGGAAGAGGCACCCGAATTTATAGAGAGGGTAGTCTTTATCAATCGCGTGGCAAAGGTCGTTAAAGGCGGAAGGAGATTCTCTTTTACAGCTTTGATAGTTGCCGGCAACATGAAGGGCGAAGTCGGGTATGGCCTGGGTAAAGCAAATGAGGTTGCTGACGCAATACGGAAAGGCATTGCCAATGCAAAGAAGTCTTTCGTGGCGATGAACTTAAGAGGCGGTACCATACCGCATGAAGTTATCGGACATTTTAAGGCAGCCGATGTCATGCTGAAACCTGCCGCACCCGGTACGGGTGTTATAGCAGGCGGCGCAGTAAGGGCCGTTTGTGAGGCAGTCGGTATCAAGGATATTTTAACCAAGTGTCTGGGCTCACACAATCCAATAAATGTAGTTAAGGCGACTCTGGAAGGGTTATCCCGAATGCAGCTTAAATCAGATAGGGAGGTTGAGGTCCTATGAAGTTAAACGAGATCCCTATGCCCCGAGGAGCCAGGAGAAAGATAAAGCGTGTTGGCCGTGGTTCTGGTTCAGGACATGGGAAGACTAGCGGCAGGGGTAATAAAGGGCTTAAATCGCGCTCAGGCGGCAGGGTGCAGCCCGGTTTTGAAGGGGGCCAGATGCCGCTTATTCGACGGATCCCTAAAAGAGGTTTTAACTCGATAACAGATAACTACTTGCAGATAGTAAATATTGAGTCCCTTCAAAAGTCTTTTAAAAAGGGAGACACTGTAACGCCCCAAGAGATGCAGGCAAAACGTCTTATAAAGCATACTGACGTCAGGGTGAAGATTTTAGGTAAGGGCAAGATAAGCAAAACACTCACAGTCCATGCACATTGTTTTTCGAAATCGGCTGTTACGGAAATAGAATCTGCAGGTGGGTCTATAACTGTAATAAAAAAATTAGTTTCTTCGAATAAAAAGGTACAAGATGTTAAGAGCTCTAGCTAACGCTTTTAAAATACCCGACCTTAAGAAACGAATTCTCTTTACTGCCGGCCTGATAGTTGTCTATAGGATAGGGGCATATATACCGACACCGGGTATTGACGGGGCAGCTCTTGCGCGGTTCTTTGATAATATAGCAAAGACTCAGGGTGGAACACTCTTTGGTGTTATGAATATGTTCTCAGGCGGTGCGATGCAGAAGCTGACAATATTTGCGCTGGGAATAATGCCTTATATATCCGCATCGATCATACTCCAGCTTTTGACCGTTGTGATACCGGCACTTGAGAAATTATCAAAGGAGGGCGATGAAGGCCATCGAAAGATGGTCCAATACACAAGGTATGGTACGGTCGTCCTCGCCGCGATACAGTCTTTCTTCATAGCTATGTGGCTTGAGAACCCTGCCAGGTTCCAGGGTATGCAGATCGTCCGTATGCCGGGCTGGTCATTTAGGCTGTTAACTATGATAACGCTTACCAGTGGTACCGCATTTATAATGTGGTTGGGTGAGCAGATCCAGGAGAAGGGCATAGGCAACGGTATCTCACTTATAATAACGGCCGGTATCGTATCACGCATGCCGACAGCGGTCTACCAGCTTGTAGCTTTGGTGTCGCCGTCGTCTGCAGGGAGGTCACAGATACAGCCATTTACGCTTGTGCTGATGATCGCCATGTTGGTGGGGGTGGTAATAGCAGTCATAATGATAACACAGGCACAACGAAAGATACCCATACAGTATGCAAAACGGGTTGTCGGTAGGAGGGTTTACGGCGGACAGTCGACTTATATACCCCTTAAGGTGAACCAGGCGGGCGTCATACCGATCATATTTGCGCAATCGATAATACTATTTCCTGCTACCATAGCAGGACTATTTCCGTCATCGGCCCTGCAGAATGTCGCTTCTATGCTGACAGCGGGCGGCTGGGTATATAACTCTGTCTATTCACTTCTCATCATATTCTTCTGCTTCTTTTATACCGCAATTACATTCAACCCCGTCGATATAGCGGAGAATATGAAGAAATATGGCGGGTTTGTTCCCGGGATAAGGCCCGGTCGTGCGACTGCCGAGTATCTCGACTTCATAATGACGCGAGTAACCTGGCCGGGAGCGATGTTCCTGGCTATCATAGCAATATTGCCTAGTATAGTTAGCGGCTGGCTTAAGATACCATACCTGATCGCCTCTTTCTTTGGTGGTACAGGACTTTTGATCATAGTAGGTGTTCTCTTAGATACGATGCGCCAGATAGAATCCCAGCTCCTGATGCGCCACTACGAAGGTTTTATGAAGAAGGGACGCATCAAGGGCAGAAGGTAATTAGGTTATTAGAGGGGAGTCGATTTTTGAGGATAATCCTGTTAGGCCCACCCGGCGCCGGCAAAGGAACGCAGGCAGAAGTTCTTTCTAAACATTATTCTTTAGCGCATATATCGACCGGTGACATACTTCGTGAATCGGTTAAGCTGGGCACGGTCGTCGGGCTGAAAGCGAAGAGCTACATGGAGAAAGGCGAGCTTGTACCCGACGAGGTCGTGGTTGAGATAGTCGCTGATGCCCTCAAGGGGGATAGCGTTAAAGAAGGATTCATACTCGATGGATTTCCCCGCACAGAGGTTCAGGCAGCGCAGCTTGAGGGTGTCTTACAGGAAGCGGGCATAGGAATCGATGCGGTTATATATTTTAAGACGTCCGAGGAAGTAGCCGTTGCCAGATTGAGCGGCAGGAGGGTATGCAGCAAGTGCAGGGCTATATATCATGCAAAGAATATGCCGCCAAAGATCGACAGGATATGCGATAAATGCAACGGGAAGCTGATACAGCGCAAGGATGATGAAGAGAAGACCGTACGCAATAGATTGCGAGTTTACGATAAGCAGACAGCCGGCCTGATAGATTATTATAGGACAAAAGGTCTTTTAAAAGAAGTGTCGGGCGATCTTGATGTGCAAGAGGTCTTTGAAATATTGAAAGATATTTTTGCTAAGAAATAGAAATAAGCCGGACCTTGGTCTGACTTTATCGATAAAGGACGAACAGGTGATCATTCTAAAGACGGGACAGGAGATCGCAAAGATGCGACGCTCAGGCGAGATCGTAGCGTCGGTCTTAAAGCGTATCGGGGAAGTTGCCCGGCCGGGCGTTGCTACATCTCACCTGGACAAGATAGCCAGGCGGATGATGAAAGAATCCGGCGGAGAGCCGTCATTTTTGGGTTACAAGGGATTTCCGGCAAGTATATGCACCTCTATAAATGAAGTAGTGGTACATGGTATACCCGGCGACCGCAAACTCTCTTCCGGAGATATACTTAGCGTCGATGTGGGTGTTAAGCTCGACGGATATCACGCCGATGCCGCTACGACTTTTGTCATAGGAGATGTGCCGGATAGTGCGAAGAAATTGATAGATGTGACAAAAGATGCATTTTTTGCAGGTCTCGATCAGGCGCGGACCGGCAATCGATTAGGCGACATATCATGGGCAATTCAGAATTATGTTGAGTCTCACAACTTCAGCGTTGTAAAGGTTTTTGTGGGGCATGGCATAGGGACGCAGATGCACGAAGAGCCGGAGATACCGAATTACGGACGTCCCAATAGCGGGCCATTACTTAAAGAGGGCATGGTCCTGGCGATTGAGCCGATGGTGAATGAGAAGAAGGCGGAGATAGAGATTCTCGAGGATGGCTGGACAGCTGTAACGGTGGACGGGGGGCTATCAGCCCACTACGAACATACGATAGCGATAACCGACGAAGGCGCAAGGATACTGACGGAGTAAACTATGAAAGAAGAAGCAATCGTTGTTGAGGGGAAAGTCCTTGAGGCGCTACCCAACGCGATGTTTCGACTCGAATTGGAAAGTGGCCACAAGGTGTTGGCGCATGTTTCAGGAAAGATGCGCATGCACTTTATACGCATACTTCCCGGAGATAAGGTTACGGTTGAGCTGTCACCTTATGATTTGACGCGCGGCAGAATAGTCCATCGGGCGAAATAAACGGCGGAATACCAGGTATCTGCCAAATACAATAGATATGGATGGTGAAACTATGAAGGTGAGATCGAGTATTAAGCGAATGTGCGATAGGTGTAAGATAGTCAGGAGAAAAGGGGTGACGAGAGTCATCTGCGCTGACCCTAAACATAAACAGAAACAGAAATAAGTTTTCTTAAAAAGGACGGTTATGCCAAGAATAGTAGGTATAGATATACCAAAAGAGAAATGTATCGTCATAGCCCTTACCTATATACAAGGCATAGGAAAGAGCTCGTCTTTGAAGATACTGCGGGCGGCCAATATAGACCCGAACCGCCGCGCAAAGGATCTTGCCGAAGACGAGATTTCGCGCATAGCATCCGTTTTGTCGAGGGGGTATAAGGTGGAAGGTGATCTGAGGCGAGATGTTGCGGCAAATATAAAGCGTCTTATCGAGATCAGTGCATGGCGCGGATTGCGCCATCGCAAGGGGTTGCCGGTAAGAGGGCAGAGGACCCGCACCAATGCACGGACCCGGAAAGGCCCGAAGAAGACAGTAGGCGTTGCCAGAAAAACGACTGTAAAACCAGGCGAATAATAAAATCCGGAATTAAGAAAAGGTAGTATAGGACCGTTAAGGAGGAATGAGTGGCAAAAAAAGAGAAGAAATTCAAGTCAAAAAAACGCGTGAAGAGGAATGTGCCCAGCGGTGTCGTGCATATACAGGCTACGTTTAACAATACGATCGTTACCATAACCGATAAAGAGGGCAAGACCGTCTGCTGGTCATCGACGGGAAACGTAGGGTTTTCCGGATCGAAGAAGTCGACCCCGTTCGCTGCCGGTATTGCGGCGGATACTGCTGCGAAGAAAGCGCGTGAATGCGGCATGAAGGAGGTCGATGTAGAGGTTAAAGGGCCCGGTTCCGGGAGGGAATCGGCAATCCGCTCTATTCAGGCGGCCGGTTTGACTATAAGATCGATAAAAGATGTTACGCCGATTCCACACAATGGATGCCGACCTCCGAAGAGGCGAAGAGTATAAAAAACAGTGAATAGTCGTTGGTGAATAGAAAGAAAGGCGAAGAATAGATATGGCACGATACAGGGGATCATCTTGCAGGTTATGCAGGCGAGAAGGGGGAAAGCTCTTCCTCAAAGGCGCCAGGTGTGAGACGGATAAATGCGCTCAGGCAAGACGCTCATATGCGCCGGGACAGCATGGCCAGCGGAGGAGCAAACTTTCAAATTATGGCATGCAGCTGCGCGAGAAACAGAAGGTAAAGAGGATATACGGCGTATTAGAGCGCCAATTTCGTCTCTACTTTCAGCGCGCCGAAAAGACAAAGGGTGTTACGGGCGAAGTCCTTCTTCAGACCTTGGAGCGCAGATTAGATAATGTTATCTTTCGGCTGTGTCTTGCCGCTTCCCGCAATGAAGCGCGCCAGATAGTGCGGCATGGTCACATTACCATCGGGGGAAAAAAGGTTGACATCCCTTCCTACATCATCAGTGAAGGGCAAGAGATAAGCATAAAAGGCAAGGATAAGTTCATAAAGGCCCTAAGGGAGAAGATGGAAGTGACAAAGGAGAGAGGCGTGCCCAAATGGCTGCAGATGGATTTTCAAAACTTAAAAGGGTTAATAGTCTCTCTGCCAAAGCGCGCAGATGTCGGATTCCCAATCAAAGAACAGATGATAGTAGAGCTTTATTCAAAATAAGCTCGCTCATTAACGTATATTCAGTCGTTAGTAACGCTACGTAAATGGAGGATTATATATGGGAACTGGGTGGAGAAATTTTGAAATGCCCAAGAGGCTTGAGAGCGATGATTCGACTTATACCGACACATACGGCAAGTTTGTCGCCGAGCCGTTTGAAAGGGGATATGGTGTCAGCATAGGAAATTCCCTCAGACGGATACTCATATCGTCCATCGAGGGCGCGGCGGTCACATCGGTCAAGATCGACGGTGTGCTGCATGAGTTTGCATCTATGCCGGATATAGTCGAGGATGTTTCGCAGATAATCCTTAATATCAAGCAACTGATCATCCGTTACTATGGAAAGGGTAAAAAGACGATAACGCTCGACGTCGAGAAGAAAGGCGACGTAACCGCCAAAGACATTACTACCGATGAAACTATAGAGATCCTCAACCCGGACCTTCAGATAGCCACCCTTACCAAGAAGGCGAAGCTGCGTATCGAGATGGAAGTGGGCAAGGGGAGGGGTTACGTTACTTCCGAGGCGAATAAGAAGGAAGGGGCCGCTATAGGGTCCATCCCTGTCGACTCCGTCTTCTCACCTGTGAAGAAGGTAAATCTGCAGGTCGATGACAGTCGCGTCGGGCAGATTACAGATTTCGACAAGCTGATCCTTGAGGTATGGACCAACGGCAGCATTACGCCTAAGGACGCCCTTCTTTATGCTTCCAATATATTACAGAGACACCTCGATGTCTTCGTAAATTATGGAAAGCTCCCGGAGGAGGAGGAAGAAGAGGAAGAGGCCTTGGAGGACAAGGAATTATTAGACAAGTTAAATACGCCCATATCCGAGCTGGAATTGTCTGTCAGGAGTTCAAATTGTTTAAAAGAAGCGCGTATCAAGACAATCGGCGACCTGGTAAAGAAGACAGAGATGGATATGCTCAAGTACAGGAATTTCGGCAAGAAGTCCTTAAGCGAGATCAATAAGATCATCGCTGAGATGGGGATATCGCTGGGAATGAAGATAGAAGACAAGAAAAAAAAGACATAACCCATGAGACATAAAAAATATACTGCCGGTAGATTAGGCCGGATGCCAAACCATAGGGATGCCACCGTTAGGGCGCTGACCATAGCGCTATTTACGCACCAGAGGATAAGGACTACGGATGCTAAAGCGAAAGTACTAAGGTCATTGGCCGAGAAGTTGATTACCCTGGGGAAAAGGGGCGACCTCTCCTCGAGAAGGAGAGCGATCGCACTTCTCCATGACAAGGCTGCCGTTGCCAAGCTCTTTAATAAGATAGGCCCGCTCTTTAAGGATCGCCAGAGTGGCTATACGCGCATCATACGGTTTGACAGAAGGATGGGTGACGGCGCTCATATGTCGCTCATCGAGCTGACAGAAAAAGAGCATATAGAGCCGAAGGTTAAGAAGAAGGGCAAGAAGGGCAAAGGGGAAGAGGTTGTTGCTATTCCGGCAAAGGAATTGAAGAAAACTGAGGCCCCAAAAGAGCCAAAGCATAAGGCCAAGAAGGAAACAGAACCTGTAAAGGCCGAAGAGAAGCCTAAGAAGGCAGAGGCGAAATCAGCAGTTGAACAGGCCAAGTCGAAGCTACCAGAGCATGAAAAAAAACCTTCTAGGGAGCGCAGAGATAAGGGTTTCTTTAAGGGGTTGCGAGGGTTCCTGAAGCGCAAGGCAGGACCATAAGAGCAGTCAAAAATAGAGATAAGTAATATGGCCGAGACGCATAGCTGCCTCGGCCATTTTTCATTTGCTCTTTATATTACTTTATGGTAATATAAAATGCTAATTAAAAGGAGTATAATTATGAAGATATCTGCGAAGATCAAGGCTATAAAAGCGTCTATTACACTCCAAATTACCGCCAATGCAAAGCGGATGAAGGCTGAGGGTAAGGATGTTGTCAGTTTTGGAGCCGGTGAGCCGGATTATGACACGCCGCAACATATAAAAGATGCGGCGATTAAAGCAATTGCTGAAGGGTTTACCAAGTATACCCCCGCTGCCGGTATGCCTGCGCTTAAAGGGGCTATCTGCAATAAGTTACGTCATGACAACGGATTATCATATGAGGCCGACCAGGTAGTCGTTTCATGCGGAGCAAAGCACTCCCTATACAACGTAATCCAGGCCATATGCGAGACAGGTGACGAAGTTATTTTACCTGCGCCATACTGGGTGAGTTACCCTGAGATGATAGGGATAGCCGGGGCCAGGTCCGTTATTATAGAGACGACTAAAGAAGATGGTTTTAAGATAGACCTGAAATCGTTGAAGAAGGTAGCAGGAAAGAAGACAAGGGCGATCATATTGAACTCACCCAGCAACCCCACAGGCGCGGTATATGAGATTGACAGGTTAAAGGAGATAGGCGGTTTTTGCGCAGATAAGGGGATAACGATTATAAGTGACGAGATCTATGAGAAGATACTTTACGATGGCCGTACGCATGTTTCAGTGGCATCTTTAGGTGAGGATATATTTGCCAATACGATAGTAGTCAATGGTGTCTCCAAGGCATATTCGATGACCGGGTGGCGCATAGGTTACGCGGCCGGACCCAAAGAGGTTATGAAGGCAATTTCGAGCCTGCAGAGCCACTCTACCTCAAATCCGACTTCGATAAGCCAGAGGGCGGCATTGGCCGCGCTTGGGGGGCCGCAAGATGATGTCGATAAGATGGTATCCGAATTCGCAGCCAGGCGTGATTTGATAGTAGGGAAGGTGGATGGTATAGAGAAGTTGTCATCTTTTGTGCCGGAAGGGGCATTCTATCTCTTTTGTGACATATCGGGCACAGGACTGAAGTCACTCGATTTTTCAAAGAGGTTGTTGGACGAAGCATTAGTTGCTGTTGTTCCGGGTATAGCATTCGGTGCTGATGATTACGTGCGGCTCAGCTTTGCAACATCGAGAGAGAATATTACTAAGGGGCTGGACAGGATAGCAGGGTGGGTAAAGAAGAATGGGTAAGACAATAGCTGAAAAAATATTGAGCAATCATGCCGGGAGATCATTAAGCGCCGGCGATATAGCCATATGCAAGGTCGACTTCTGTTTTAGCCAGGATGGCACAAGTGGTATGGTTATAGATAGTTTTAGAGGGTTAGGCACAAAGAGGATCCATAAGGGTATCAAGTTCTGCATGGTTATTGACCACAGCTCACCCAGCCCCAATATAGGCGTTTCTAAGATACACAAAAAGATGAGGGGGTTTGCAGCTGATGCTAACTGTCAAATCTTTGACATAGGTTGTGGTGTTTGCCATCAGATCGTGCCTGAGGCCGGCTTCGCTATGCCGGGCGGACTCATCCTGGGCGCGGATTCACATACCTGCACTTACGGAGCTCTTAATGCATTTGCTTCCGGTGTCGGTTCGACAGATGTTGCGATAACGCTCACCGCAGGCAGGAATTGGTTTCGTGTGCCTGAGACGGTAAAGGTCATTTTTAAGGGAAGGATCCCGAAGGGTGTCTTTGCAAAGGACATTATACTTGCCTTAGCCGGTAAGGTTGGCGCAAACGGATGCACCTATAAAGCAATAGAGTTCACAGGCCCGGTCATAAAGCGTTTATCGATCGACGGGAGATTTACAATAGCCAATATGGCGGTCGAGATGGGTGCCAAATGCGGACTGATGGAGTTTGACGCTAAGACAGCCGCCTGGTTTAAGCGCATAGGCAAAAGAAAGGTTCGCGGTGTTTCAGCAGATAAGAATGCCAAATACGCAAAAGTGATAGAGTTCGATGTCAGCAAGTTATCGCCAAAGATAGCAAAACCGCACACGGTAGATAATGTCTGTGATATAGGCAGGGTCGAAGGGCTTAAGATCGATGAGGCGTTCCTCGGTACATGTACAAATGGCAGGCTCGAAGACCTTGCCATAGCAGCGCGCATACTAAAGGGCAGGCATATAGCGCGTTCAGTAAAATTTATAGTTGCGCCCGCTTCAAAATCTATATACCTTGAGGCATCGCGAAAAGGTATCATCAGGACCTTTGTCGAGGCCGGCGCTGTGGTAGTAGTGCCTGGTTGCGGTCCGTGCGTAGGCACTCACAATGGCGTGCCGGCAAACGGCGAAGTCGTCATATCGACTGCTAACAGGAACTTCAAGGGTAGGATGGGCAATCCGGACGCGTTTATTTACCTGGGGAGCCCGGCTACAGTGGCGGCAAGCGCCTTAAAAGGCAAGGTGGCAGACCCGCGCAGATATTTACGGTAAGAAGGGGAGAGAGATGACGCCAAAGAAGGGAAATGCCAGGCGTATAGGCATAGACGATAACGTAAATACGGATTACATTATATCCGGCAGGTATAAGTTCCAGATAGAGGATCACAAGGAACTGGCAAAGCATATATTCGAAGATGTTTCACCCAACTTTTATGGCAAGGTGAAGAGCGGTGATTTTCTGGTCGCCGGTGAAAATTTTGGGTGCGGCTCTTCCCGCGAACAGGCGCCGGTAGCGCTTATGTCGGCCGGGATTTCAGCTGTGGTAGCCAAGAGCTTCGCAAGAATATTTTATCGCAATAGTTTTAATATTGGATTATGCCTTCTCGAGTGCGATACGGATGGCATAAAAGACGGTAACAGATTAGAGATTGACCTGAAGAAGGGTTATATAAAGAACCTATCCCGGGGCAAGACGATACCTATAAGGCCGATGCCGGCTGTGATGAGCAAGCTTTTGGCAGACGGCGGCGTGATTAAGCATTTCAAGAAACACAAGGGATTCAAAATTAAATAGTATAAACTTAAGGAGTTCATAAAGTGGCGCATAAAATAACACTGATACCGGGAGATGGTGTAGGTCCTGAGCTGACTGAAGCTACTAAGAGATGTATAGATGCGACGGGTATAAAGATCGATTGGGAACTCAAGTACGCAGGGACGGATGTTCTCGATAAATATGGCACGCCCCTGCCGGATGAAGTGATCGATTCGATACGTGCCAATAAGGTTGCGATAAAGGGGCCTATTATTACGCCTGTCGGTAAAGGGTTCCGTTCAGTAAACGTACGAATGCGAAAGATGCTGGACCTTTACGCGTGCTTAAGGCCTTGCAAATCATATAAGGGCGTGCGCTCAAGGTATGAGAATATTGATCTCGTTATTGTCAGGGAGAATACGGAAGACCTATATGCCGGCATCGAGTTCGATATAAAAGAGAAGGTAACGAAAGACGTCATAAAACATATACAGAAATGGTCCGGTTCTAAGATAAAGCAGGATTCGGCCATAAGCATTAAACCGATATCTGTGAGCGGGACGGAGAGGATCGTCGATTTCGCCTTTAAGTACGCTGTCGCCAACGGAAGGCGGAAGGTGACATCTGTCCACAAGGCGAATATCATGAAGGCCACAGACGGCCTCTTCTTAGAGGTCTCTAGAGAAGTAGCCAAGAAGTATGAGGGAAAGGTTGAATTTGAGGATAGGATCGTAGATAATATGTGCATGCAGCTTGTCCAGAAGCCGGAGTTGTACGATGTTATAGTTCTACCCAACCTCTATGGTGATATCATATCTGACCTATGCGCCGGTTTGGTAGGCGGGCTTGGTGTGGCACCGGGCGCTAATATAGGTGATGATATGGCGCTCTTTGAGCCGACGCACGGTTCTGCCCCCAAATATAAAGGCAAAAATAAGGTGAATCCGTCAGCCATGATACTCTCCGGGGTTATGATGCTGCGCCATATTAGTGAGAAGGCGGCCGCAGATAGTCTGGAGAAAGCGATTGCTGCGGTAATAGCTAAAGGTGATTCGGTGACCTATGACCTAAAAGAGAACAGGGATGACCCCAGCGCGGTAGGGACATCACAAATGGCAGATGCGATCATATCGGAGATGGCAAGATGAGCGTGAGAAAGAAGGTATCGGTAATCGGCGCAGGTAATGTAGGTTCAACCCTGGCCATGAGGATAGTAGAGGCCAGGTTGGCAGATGTTGTCCTGGTAGATGTGGTCGATGGCCTTGCAGAGGGTAAGGCCCTCGACATGATGCACGCAGCTTCTATAACAGGTACCGACAAAAGAGTTGTCGGGACAACAGATTATAGCGCGATCAAGGGTTCAGATGTAGTCGTCATGACGGCTGGCTTGCCGAGAAAGCCGGGCATGAGCAGAGAGGAGCTCATATCAAAGAATGCGGAGATAGTGCGTGGTGTTGCGTCCAAGATAAAAGAGTTTGCCCCGAAGGCTATCTTGATCATGGTAACCAACCCACTTGACTTGATGACGTATCTTGCCCAGAAGATAACAGGGTTTAATCCAGAGCGTGTCTTTGGGATGGCGGGTTTACTGGATGTGGCGCGTTTTAAGTACCTGCTTTCAGAGGAGCTCAAGAAGCCTGCATCTTCCATAGAGGCATTTATAGTAGGCAGCCATAGTGATAAGATGGTGCCGGTTGCAGGCGTGACCACCGTGGGGAAGAAGCCTTTACGGGATCTTCTGCCAAGAGAGAAGGTCGATGAGGTAATAGCCGGTACCAGGACTTCCGGGGCCAAGGTCGTGTCGCTCTTGGGAAAGGGGAGCGCATATTACGCGCCAAGCGCTGCAGCATATAAGATGGCGGAGGCGGTTCTTAATGATAATAGTAACCTATTCTGCGCGTCTGCGTACTTAAGAGGAGAATATGGTTTAAAAGATATCTATATCGGAGTTCCCGCGAAGATCGGAAGAGGCGGCATCGAAGAGATTTTGGAAGTCGAGTTGACTGAAGAAGAAAAAAGTGACCTTAAGGAGTCTGCAGATGGAATACGCGATTCTTTAAAAAAGGTGGGATTGTAATATATGGCAGAGAATAGTTACGATATAGCGATATTAGGTGGAGGCCCCGGCGGTTATGTGGCAGCGCTCTACGGTGCCCAATGTGAACAAAAGGTCTGCCTTATTGAAGGGTCGGAATTGGGCGGAACGTGCTTAAATCGCGGGTGCATACCGACCAAATCCATCCTGAGCTCGACGGAGATAAATACAAATAAAGACTTAAAAGGTTTAATCGAAGATAAGGACAAAATTGTAGCGACCTTAAGGGGCGGTATAGCGAGTCTTTTAAAGGCCCGTAAAGTAGATCTGGTGCAGGGTTTTGGCAAGATAAAAAGCCCGGGTGTTATAACTGTAGATTCCAAAACGATAAATGCGAAAAGTATTATTATAGCCACAGGTTCTTCTCCGGTTGAGTTACCCAATTTGTTGTTCGACCACAAGAAGATATTATCGAGCGATGATCTATTAGTTCTTACCAAGAGGCCTGAAAGTTTACTTATAGTCGGTGGCGGCGTAATAGGCTGTGAGTTTGCTACTATCTTCAACCGTCTCGGAACAAAGGTCACCATAGTAGAGATGATGGACCACATTCTTCCCGGCTTAGATAAAGAACTTGCTCAGAGGCTTACGTCGAACCTTAAGCGCAGGGGTATTGTGGTAAAGACAGGCACAAAAGTAAATTCGTTAGAAGATTTTCCCGCTGAATCGGTGCTCGTCTGTGTTGGTAGAAGGCCTAACTCCAAGGGGATAGGCCTCGACGCACTCAGTATAAAGACAGAACGCGGGAAGATATTAGTGGACGATAGGTTGCGTACATCCGCTAAAGGCGTCTACGCCATAGGCGATGTGATCGGTGGATACCTCTTAGCGCATGTCGCTTCACACGAGGGCCTTGTGGCAGTAGATAATATAATCGGCAAAGATAAGAGAATAGACTATAAGGCCGTACCGAACTGTATATATACAGATCCGGAAATTGCTACGGTAGGCATAGGCGAGGATGAGGCAAAGAAATCAGGCGTCTCAATAAAGAGCGCAAAGTTTCCATATATGGGCATAGGCAAGGCGCACGCTATCGGCAAGACAGAAGGTTTCTTCAAGATTATAGCGTCCGCTGATACGGATAAGGTGCTCGGTGTCGAGATAATGGGCGCGCATGCAACAGACTTGATAGCTGAGGCTGCGCTGGCAGTTAAATTGGGTGCTACAGTAGAAGATCTCAAAGAGACCATACACGCGCACCCAACCCTGGCAGAAGGGTTGATGGAGGCGGCTCACAAACTACATGGTAAGCCGATACATGGTGTGTAGAAATGGATAAGAAAGAGTGTCAAATAATAGATTTAGGTTTAAGTGATTACAGGGAAGCCCTATTAGCGCAGAAGAGTATTGTTGAGGACCGAAAGGCCGACAAAAGAGAAGACGCCCTGATAATAACAGAACATCGCCCCGTATTTACCGTTGGCAGAAGTGGTTCACTTAAGAACCTATTGGCAGATAGTTCATCGCTTAAGGCAAGTGGCATAGATATCTTACGGGTAGACAGGGGTGGGGATATAACCTTTCATGGGCCCGGACAGTTAGTCGCCTATCCGATAATAAAGTTGCGGGATGAAGAAAGGGATATACATAAATTCCTGCGCCGCCTTGAAAATATTGCGATATCCTTCTTGGGAGAATTTGAAATCGAAGTCAGGCGTCGAGAAGGCATGACCGGTGTCTGGGTTGGTGAATCAAAGGTAGTGTCTATAGGGATAGGTTTAAGCAGGTGGGTAACCTATCACGGACTTAGCATAAATATTTGTCCCGACATGCGACATTTCTCCATGATCGTACCCTGCGGGATAGAGGGTTGTAAGACGGTTTCGATGCAGGAGATCCTTGGGCAAGAGATAGATATGTCCTATTGCAAGAATTTATTTGCCGAACTATTTTTAAAAGAATTTTCTTATAAAGTATCTTGCGATGGTACGAATAAGACAAATCATAAGGGGGAGATAGCAAATGAAAGAAGTCGTTTTGCCAGAGCTGGCTGAAGGCGTAAATGAGGCTACGGTAAGTTTTTGGCATATTGAAGAAGGCGATGTGGTCAAGGAAGGCCAGGACTTGGTTGAGATGGCTACCGACAAAGCGGTCTTTAATGTTCCGTCACCCGCAGCAGGCGTCTTAATAGAGGCTCTTGTCCACGAAGGTGATGTGGTCAAGGTGGGCGAGATCTTAGCAAAGATAAAGATCGGAGAATAGAGAGTTTTAAAAGGAGATATATAAATGATACATGAAGCAGACCGCATGAAGAGGCTGCCGCTCTACCTTTTCACCATAATGGATGAGTTGAAGGCCAAGGCAAGGGCGAAAGGCGTGGATGTCATCGATCTTGGCATGGGAAGCCCTGACCAGCCGACAGCGCCGCACATCATAGAAGAGCTTTGCAAGCAGGCAAAGATCCTTGGAAATCAGAGGTATTCGCGTACAGACGGCACTATAGAGAAGGATCTTCGCAAGTCTATTGCCAAATGGTATTATGACCGCTTTGAGGTCAAGCTCGATCCCGAAACCGAGGTCTTGCCTTTAATAGGGTCTAAAGAGGGTATTGCGCATCTAGCACTAACTTTCTTAAATAATGATGATATAGCGCTTGTACCGAATCCTGCCTATCCGGTACATTTCAACGGCGCCATAATGGCAGGTGGTATTTTGTATAGTATTCCGCTAAATGCCGAAAACGGTTATAAGCCCGATCTATGGAATTTGCCCGACGATGTATTACGAATGGCAAAGCTCCTCTTCCTGAGTTACCCACATAATCCTACCACTGCAACGGTAGATCTGGGATTTTTCGAAGATGTTGTCAAGTGGGCCAAGGGAAAGGATATTATCGTCGGACACGATCTGGCATATTCTGACATAACATTCGAAGGATTTAAGGCACCCAGTTTCCTGCAGGTTAAGGGTGCTAAGGAGATCGGCATAGAATTCCACACGCTCTCGAAGTCATATAACATGGCCGGCTGGCGCATAGCATTTGCAGTGGGCAATAGCCAGATACTGCGTTCATTGGCAAAGACGAAGAGCTATATTGACTTTGGCATATTCAGGGCTATCCAGGCTGCTGCATGCAAAGCGCTTTCAGGGCCGCAAGATGGCGTTGCCAAGACGGTTGAGGAGTATCGGAAGAGGCGCGACATATTGATCGATGGCCTTAATAAGATAGGGTGGAAGATCCCAAAACCAAAGGCGACATTTTATGTATGGGCCCGTATACCGCTTAAGTATCGCGCGCTGACTTCTATGGAATTTGCTACGCTTCTTGTTGAAGAGGTGGGTGTGGCAGTTGCTCCTGGCACAGGATTTGGGGAGTATGGAGAGGGTTTCGTGAGATTCGCGCTCGTTGAAGATGGGAAGAGATTGAAGGAGGCGTGCGCCAGGATCAAAAAGGTTTTAGAGCGGGAGAGTTAATTACTATCTAAAGAGAGAGTATATCAAAATGCTGCTTTATCTATTATATAGCGCAGCGCAGCTACTGACCTTCCTTATGCCACGCCGTTTTTCATACAAGCTGGCGTCTTTTCTGGCAGACTTAAAATATGCGATCTCCCCCCAAGACAGGAAGGTTGTTATGGATAACCTGAGCGTTGTCCTCGGCAAAGGCAATCCGGACATATCACCATGCGCGCGGAGAGTCTTTCGCAACTTTGGGAAGTACCTCGTAGATTTTTTGAGGTTATCTAAGTTTAGAGATGAATATGCTACCACGCTTGCAACGGTCAAGGGGCTGGAACACTGGGATGAGGCAGTGAAGAGAGGTAAGGGAGTTATAGCGCTCAGCGCCCATATTGGTAACTGGGAATTGGCAGGCGCCATGACAGCATTCTTCGATTATCCTTTACATGCAGTTGCCCTCGACCACAATGATCCTTTAGTAAATAATTTTTTTATAAAACAACGTATCAAGGTGGGCGAGAAGGTTATACCCGTGGGCCCATCCTTAAAGAGGTGTTTTAAGGTTTTAAAAGAGAATGAGGTTTTAGGCCTTCTTGCAGACAGGGATTTCTCAAATAGCGGTATTGCGGTTGACTTCTTTGGCAAGAAGGCCATTTTGCCTAAAGGGCCCGCCTTCTTTGCCGTGAAGATGGATGTTGCATTAGTACCTGTCTTCTTGATTCGCAAACCTGATGATACGTTCGAATATACGGTTGAAGAGCCGATAACCTGTACCGAACATAGTCAGGATGAGGAGAGAGATATACAGGGTGTCATGAAGAAGTACGTCACTATAATCGAGAAGTACGTAAAACGTTATCCGGACCAGTGGTCCCAGTTCAGGAAAGTATGGAAAGAAGAGGATTGAGCCGTCAAATGAAGCTATGTGTACTCATACCGGCATATAATGTTGCAGCTACCGTCAAAGGGCTGGTTGGGCGGGTTAGGGCAAAAGGGATAGAGACAATAGCAATAGATGATGGTTCGTCCGATATGACCGCTGATGAGGCGCGCGCAGGCGGTGCCATAGTCCTTAAGAATGAAAAGAATATGGGTAAAGGAGCTACGCTTAAACGTGGTTTCGAATATGCCATAAACCATGGTTTTGAGGCCGTTATTACCATGGATGGCGACGGTCAACACGATCCGGACGATCTCGATAAGTTCATTGATCGCACCGGGAGTTCTGCGGCAGGCCTTATCGTTGGCAACAGGATGTGTGATGCAAAGGATATGCCCTTAATCCGCGTATGGACAAATCAGGTTATGTCATGGGTGATTTCTCAGGTGTGTAAAAGAAAGATACCTGACACGCAATGCGGATACCGTCTCATTAAAGGGGATGTATTAAAAAGGATAGATATAAATTTCGCGAACTACGAGATAGAGTCCGAGATATTGATCAAGGCCGCAAGGGCCGGTTTCGACATCGAGTCGGTTCCGATACGTACGATCTATAAGGATGAGGGGAGCCGCATAAACCCATTTGTCGATACGTTACGCTTTATAAAGTTTCTATTTACCGTATAGCATAAAGAATATGATAGATTTCGAGATAGCGCGCGAAAAGATGGTGCAGGAGCAGTTAAGGTCGCGGTCCATCTCAGACGGACGAGTTTTGGAGGTATTCAGGAAGGTACCACGCCACCTTTTTGTATCGGACAAATATAGGTCCCAAGCGTATGCTGACCACCCGCTACCCATAGGTGAGGGGCAGACGATATCACAGCCTTATATAGTGGCATTTATGACGGAGAGCCTATCCCTTCACGGCAAAGAGCGTGTGCTGGAGATAGGCACGGGCAGCGGGTATCAGGCTGCCATATTGGCTGAGCTGTGTAAAGAGGTTTATACCGTTGAGCGGACAGCTTCCCTGGCAGAATCTGCCCGCCGGACCTTAAATGAGACGGGATATAAGAATGTCGAGATAGGGGTTTGTGACGGAACGCTTGGGTGGAAAGAACGCGCTCCTTTTGATCGCATCATTGTAACGGCAGGAGCGCCGCATCTTCCACCTTCTCTAATGGTACAGCTTGCTGATTCCGGAAGGTTGGTAATCCCGGTGGGAGGAGAGCGCAGCCAGGTACTTACCTTATTCGAAAAGAATGGCGCGGATATAACCACTTCTGAGTTATGTGGATGTGTCTTTGTCCCGCTCATAGGAAAAGATGGATGGAAGGAATAGTTGGTAATAATAGTGGAGGTTTAAAGTATGCTCGAATATATGGTTAATGCGTTAAAGTTTTTTCCTGTAGAATGGACCACTATCCTGATAGCCGCATCACCGGTAGCCGAGCTAAGAGGTGCTATACCGGTAGCCTTGGCACTAGGGCAAGGGGTTGTGAAGACTTATTGTCTTGCTGTGGTGGGAAATATAATACCGGCCGTACCGCTTCTCTTATTTTTTGGAAAGATATCAGACTACCTGAGGCGCTTTTTTCTTTGGCGCAAGTTCTTCGAATGGTTATTCGAGCGGACGAAGAGGAGGGCAGATCTCGTCGAGAAATATGGCGCGATAGGTTTAGTCCTATTTGTAGCCATACCTTTGCCGATGACAGGGGTATGGACCGGTTGTATTGCTGCGGCACTCTTTAGGATACGATTTAGATACGCGATTATAGCGGCATCAATAGGCGTGATGATAGCGGGCGTAGCCGTCACAATACTGAGTGTTTTGGGGATCGGGTTGTTCAGGATGGTCAATTGACAAAATAGGTGCGCGTGAGACCAAAGTCAGGTTGTATACATATCTATACAGGGGATGGCAAGGGGAAGACGACCGCTGCGTTGGGACTGGCGTTGCGCGCCTCAGGCGCCGGCCTGCATGTCGTTATATACCAATTTTTTAAAGATGGAGCTGCAGGAAGCGGCGAGATAGCCGCATGCGGCGCGCTCGAAAGCAGAATAGATTTTGTGGTTTTTAAACAAGTCCATCCCTTTTTCGAGGATAACCTGACGGATAAGAAGCTAAAAGATCTAAAATGTTCAGTGGCCGAAGGTATCGAAAGGGCTAGGAAGAAGATGTTGAGTGGGAAGGCCGATATGATCATCTTAGATGAAGTGTTAAATGGAGTTTCGGCGAATTTGATCGACGAGGAAACGCTTTTGAGGTTTTTGGAGGATAAGCCGCAAAGGCTCGAACTCATATTGACTGGTAGGGGAGCCAGCCCACGGCTTATAAAGAAGGCCGATTACGTAACAGAGATGAAACTGGTAAGCCACCCGTATTACAAAGGGGTAGGCCCACGCAGAGGCGTAGAATATTAGGAGTGATATGTTCGGGGAGAGATATTTTCAGATAGCCTTGGTAATATCCTTGATTGCCCATTCTTTTCTTTTTACAACTTGGCCGGGAGGAGGCAGTCTTACGGATATCAGAAAGCCGAGCAGGCATATAGAGCTCGTCTATCTTCTGCCTGCGCCTAAGGATATCGAAGCGCCTGTTGCCCCGGCCAAAGCAGCCGTACAGCGCGCTGAAGAAGTTGGGTATGTTGATGAAAGAGAGGAGAAGGTGCCGGTTCCACAAAAGAAGGATTTTGCCGAAGAGGAGTTGATCGCTGCCAAAGCAGAAGAGGATGACGGCAGTGTGGCACGCGAGAGAACGCTTTCGGAGCTCGCGTCGATGGAGCTGGACGAGAAGGAAAATTATGTAGATTACTGTTTTTTTATCAGGGAGAATATACAGCGGGCCCTAAACGATAATTATCATAGTAACCAGTCGTATCTGGAGGGTGATGTTTTATTGAATTTTACCCTTTATGCCAATGGCGAGCTCAAGAAGTCCTGCGTTGTAGATAGTTATTCGACAGCAGGGCCCCTTATCCGTACATTGGTCTTAAAGAGCCTTAAGGGGGCGAGCCCTTTTCCGCCGTTTCCAAAGGGTTTAAGGAGATCCGAGGTCTCATTTAATATACCGATAGCTTTCGAAACGGAGTAGGCCGATTATCACAACACCATTGACATAGGGGGTAATATTTACTATAATAATACGCTAATTATTAACTGTAACCGAAAAAAGGGGTGATATCAAATGTCGCAAGTAAAAATAGGAGAGAATGAACCTCTCGAGCGGGCCCTGAGGAGGTTCAAGAAGAAGATCGAAAAAGATGGCATACTGAAGCAGCTTAAAGCACGCAAGCACTATGAAAAGCCTAGTGAGATCAAGCGCAGGAAACGCCGAAGTGGCGGAGGAACAAAAGTGGGAGGCGGAAGAAGGTGACGTGCATAAGAGAACTATAAAGTTAATCCTGCCCATAATCTTTACAGCAACCCTCCTCATACCTATCAGTCTATCCATAGGTTTTACCGAAGAACTACCCACATACAGAGAGCGCCTCGATAACGGATTGGTGGTCATAGTACGTGAAGACCACAAGACCGACCTGGTCTCTATCGACATAAGGATTAAGACCGGCAGCGCCAGAGAAGGCGAATTTGTGGGGACTGGCATCTCTCATTTTGGCGAACATATGATATTTAAGGGGACCGAGACACGTTCTCGCCGCCAGATAGGGGATCTCATAAAAGGGCTGGGTGGCTATTTTAATGGTTTCACATCACACGATTTTACCGGGTTTGTCATATCCCTGCCAAGTGAAAACCTGGATAAAGGGCTTGAGCTCTTATCCGATATCCTGATGAATCCATCCTTTGATGAAGAACAACTAAAGCGCGAGGGTGAGGTTATACTTGATGAGCTTAGGCTTGGTGAAGATGACCCATCAAAAAAATTGATGAAAAGCCTATGGGCAGAGGTCTTCAGGGTCCATGCATATGGATATCCTGTAATTGGCCACGCCGACCTATTCGAAGAGCTTACCAGGGATGATTTAATAAAATACCATAAAGCCAAATATGTGCCGGAGAATATGGTTCTCTCCATAGCAGGTGATGTTGATATCGAAGAAGCCATTTTGATGACAAAGAAGAATTTTGGCGTGATTCCCAGGGGGCGGCTTGTTCATCAAGAGGAGCCGCAGGAACCTTTGCAAATCGGGCAGCGTAGAGTAGAGGCCAGGGCAGATACGGAACTTGCCCGGCTGGCTTTCGGTTTTAGGAGCACCAGTATATTTGATAAAGATCTATACGCGATGGATATTTTAACCAACATTTTGGGCAGAGGGGAAGAATCACGTCTATATAAACGCCTCTTCCGCGAAAGAGAGCTTGTTTACGGGATAGGGTCATTCAATTATACTCCGCGTTCACCGGGTATATTTGTAATCAACGCTACTCTAAAGCCGGAGAATCTTCCACAAACAGAAACTGCCATACTGGAGGTTATAGAGGAGGTAAAGGATAAGGGTGTGACGGATGGAGAGATGGCGCGTGCGAAGAAAATGATGGAGGTTGATTATATCCGGTCACATAAGACAATAGAGAGCCAGGCCTCTGACCTGGCGATGTCAGAAGCGTTGATAAATAATTATAATTTTTACGATAAGTACCTTGAAGAGATCAAGATGGTTTCTGTTGAAGATGTGAAACGTGTTGCTAAAAAGTATCTGAGGCAGGGATCTCTCACCACCGCAATTTTATTGCCCGACAATTTTTCGAAAGAGGTTATAGCCAAGGAAGGGAAGAAGGTTCCCAGGCCCCAGGTCGAAAGGATCGAATTGCCCAAGGGGGCCAAATTATTGATCAGGGAAGATGCTTCACTACCGCTCATCCACCTGCGCGCTACATTCCTTGGCGGGCTCAGGGTCGAGGATGCAGGAGTGAATGGCATATCATCCCTTGTTGCGCGTATGCTTTTAAGGGGCACGAAGAAGCGGACCGGGGAGGAGATAGCGGAGCTGATTGAATCGAAGGGCGGGCAGATAGCATCTTTTAGCGGCAACAATAGTTTTGGAATATATATAGAGCTTCCCAGCTCTGAAAAGGAGGTGGGGATGGATCTTTTGGACGAAATATTAAATGAGTGCACATTTCCCGAAGACGAGATCCTCAAGGAGAAAACCAGGCAAGAAGCAGCCCTAAAAGCGCAGTACGAGAGCACATTTAAAAACGGACACATAAAATTAAACGAGGCTCTATTTGGCGACCATCCTTATGGGCGCAACATATACGGCAAAAAGGCTATACTCGATGCCATTACCAGGGACGATTTGCAAGATTTCTATAATAGATACTGCGTTTCTGATAACACGATTTTGGCTGCTTTCGGGGATTTAAATAGCAATGTTGTGGCAGGGCGTTTTAAGAGAATCGCAAAGAAGATGAACTCCGGATATAGACGGGAACTTCCCGGGCCGGCTGAAGCAAAAATGCTTAAAAGAGTAGACGAGATCTCTTATCAGTTACCGAGGGGAGAGGCAATAGCGATGCTCGGTTTTTTGGGGACGCGCATAGATTCGGATGATCGATATGCGCTGAGCATTGCCAATTCCGTACTCTCCGGCACAGACGGCAGGTTATTTAATGATGTTCGGGATAAACTGGGTATTACTTATACCCTCGGTTGTACCCATACCCCGGGGATCGAGCGCGGCAGCTGCCTCTTTTATGTGAGCTCTTCTCCTGATGAGATTGCGCGTGCAAAAGGGCTTGTAAAGAATCAGATAAAGTTACTTTTGGAAGAAGGGCTAAAAGAGGGTGAATTGGAGATGGCCAAAGCTGATATCATCGGTTCCCATAAGCGTTCTCTGCAGACGAACGATTCCCTATCCTTACAGGTTTCGCTGGATGAATTGTATGGTTTGGGGTATGATGCATATTTGCATTTTGAAGAGAAAATAAATGGGGTGAATAGAGATAGCGTAATCGAGGTTGCCGGGAAATATTTTGATCTAAAACATTATGTAGATCTCGTGATTAATTCTGAGTTCGAAGGAAGAGATAACTAAAAGAGTTGTTCGGGGTTGACATGCCTGAGGCTATAATAAGAAACCCGTTAGTTGCGGATCGGTTCTATCCCGGGCGTCCACAAGAGATCAAGAAGCAGGTAGAGACATTTTTAAAAAAGTTCCCCTCCAGGGAAAAAGTAGACGCGGTGGGTGTTGTCTCACCCCATGCCGGTTATATATATTCAGGAAGTGTAGCTGCCCGGGTTCTTTCACATGTAAACTTGAAGAGGCGTATAATAATACTAGGCCCTAACCATACGGGCATCGGGGCGCCATTCAGTATTATGCGAGAAGGCCTTTGGCGGTTGCCCGCAGGGGATGTTGAGATAGATACGGAGTTGGCAGATATGTTGCTGGATAGGTCGAGCCTCCTTAAGGATGATCCTTCTGCCCATCAGCATGAACACTCTATCGAGGTGCAGATACCCATAATCCAGGTTTTATCGGAGATGGCGTTTAAGATAGTGCCCATTACCATTATGGGTTCAAGGATTTCAGAGCTGAAGAGTCTTGGTGAAGCGATAGGTTCTGTCGTAAAGGAGAAGAGGGCAGAAGTTCTTATAGTCGCATCGAGTGACATGACCCATTATGAACCGCAGGATACGGCAGAGGAGAAGGACCGGAAGGCTATAGATGCCATACTCAGGATGGACCCTGAGGGCCTAATAGAAGAGGTCGAGAAGTCCCGGATAAGCATGTGCGGGTGCGCACCGGTAGCTATTATGTTATTTGCGTCAAAGCTAGTGGGCGCCACCAGAGGTGAATTGGTGGCATATCAGACGAGCGGGGATGTCTCCGGGGATCGATCGAGCGTCGTAGGATATGCAGGCGCGATAATAAGATAACAAAGCGAAAAGGTGAATGATGCAAGACGAGAAGACGGAAGATACCAAATTCCCTGAGGCAAATTTAGCCACATTCATAACCGGAATGATGATGGAGGGGCTGGTTGCCATTGGAGAGGTAGAGAACCCCATTGACAAGAAGAAGGAGTTCAGGCAGGAACATGCCAAATATATTATAGATACACTCTCTATGTTGAAAGATAAGATGTCAGGCGGCGCTACGACGGAAGAATTGTCTATGGTAGACGGTATCTTATACGAGTTGAGAATGAAGTACGTAGCGCATAAGGATGGTGAATGATGGACAATACCGGTATATTATTGGTATTTTCGATAATGATCCTTATAGTAGCCATTTCGTTTGCCTTTATACTCTTTAAGCGCCGGAAGGCCGACGTGACACTAGGGCCCTTAGTCGATGCGTTGTCCGATTTGAAGATGGTCAAGGATAAGCTGGTTCAGCTGGATGAGATAAGGACGCGCCTGGCATCGAGCAGCACAGGGCAGGATGATATGCGGCGGGTGCTCGAGAAGACGCAGGAGATGATCAACCATCTAAAGAATGAGAATGAGATCCGCAAAGAGCGCGAGGTCTATGACAGCCAGATGCTCAAGCGATTGGATAATGTTATTGCTGGTAGTTATGGAAAGGGGAGGACAGGAGAGAACATGCTCCACGAAGTCTTTAAGAACTTTCCGAAGGAGATGATCATTACCAATTTTAAAGTAAATAACAAGGTGGTAGAGTTTGGGTTCAGACTGGCCAGCGGGAAGATACTGCCGATAGACTCTAAGTGGGTTGCCAGTGACCTGTTATTAGCCCTGGATAAGGTCTCCGACGATAAAGAGCGCGAATCTATAATCACGGCCATAGACAGAGAACTGATCAAGCGGGTCAAGGAGGTCACCCAATATATAGACCCGGCCATGACAGTCCCCTGGGCAATAGCCGCAGTGCCCGATGCGGTCTTTGCTGTATGCAGAAAAGCCCATCTCGAGGCGCATCGTCAGCATATCTATATCATGTCTTATAGCATGGCCATACCTTTTACGCTATCTTTCTATAGTCTTCATCTGCAGTATTCCCGTTCACTGGATACCGAGCAGCTCCACGCGTGCCTCTCTGAATTTACAAGGAATCTCGATGAGATGGAGCGAGTATTAGAGAATAAGATAGCCCACTCCGGGGTTATGTTAAATAATGCCTATACCGAATACAAAGGGCTGATATCCCGCATGAAGGGTTCTTTGGCACAGCTGCAAGTAAGCGCCGATAACTCAGAGAGGTCTGGCAAGGAGATAAAAGAGGTTTCCTCAGTCTAGGGTTCTACCCTATAATAACATTATAACTATACGATAAAAGACTTTACATAAACATAGCTTTATGCTATATTAGTCACTTATGAAAAAAGTTCTCCACAAAATAATCCCATTTTTAGTCAGCATGCTTCTCCTCGGTACACTATTCTTTGTTATGAGGGGTAGCATCCCGTCAATTATCGCTACATTAAAGGCGGCGCATCGCGGTTACTTTATTCTGGCCGCCGTAATATTTATGTGGACGGGATTAATCTTAGGGTGCAGATTAAATCTCCTATTAAATGCCCAGGGAATAAATCTGGGACCCAAAACTTCAATCGCTTTGGTATATATAGGTTATTTCTTCAATAATTTTTTACCGACAGCCATCGGCGGTGATATAGTCAAGGCCTATTATGCCTCTAAGACGACGCACAAGAAGATAGAAGCCGTTTCAGCCGTTATTGTAGACAGGTTTCTTGGGCTCATCTCTTATGCAGCTTTAGCCATGATTGCCACGATTGCCCTGGGAAGCCAGCTCGATAATCCAAATATAAAATGGTCGGTCATCGTAATTGGTACGGTCATAGCTATGTTGGCCCTATTCTTTGCCAATCCCGGGTTTGCCAAGAAGCTGACTTTTCTCTCGCGAATCCTGATATTCGATTACGTGCGCCACAAGGCCGCGCAGATCTACTATTCCATAAACAGCTATGCCGGGAAAAAAGAGACGATCCTTAAGACAATGGGCCTCTCTGTTCTTTTGCAGCTCTCAGCAATAACAGCCATATATATATTGTTATTGAGCATAGACGCGCATATTAAGTTTGTATTGGTATTGCTCTTCATGCCCATTATAGGCATAATTTCCATGATACCCTCGGTCAATGGCCTTGGTGTGCGGGAAGGTGCGGTAGTTCTGCTCTTTGGGCCAATTATTGGCAGAGAGAAGGCATTTGCGCTATCGATACTATTTTTGGCGATACTATTTATTATGGGAATGATGGGAGGATTGGTATATATCTTCTTACGAAACAGGTTTAAGCTAAATATATCGGAGATTACGGATTTCGAAGAGACGAGCGACGTGTAACTTTTTAGCAATGTAACGACATGCAAGGGGTGAAATTTGATAGACAAAGATCTGCTTAATATACTTGCCTGCCCGGCATGTAAGGCAGATGTGGAGCTGGTAGAAGATAAATGGATAGCGTGTACCAAGTGCAAGAAGCGGTATCCGATAAGAGACGGGATTCCTATAATGTTGGTAGAAGAAGCAGAAGAAGGGAAAGCCGATGCCTAAAATATTGGTAATACACGGGCCAAACCTTGGCCTGTTGGGTGTGCGGGAGAAGGCAATCTATGGTGAGACGACACTCGAGGAGATTAACGGGGCCTTAACCGAGCGCGCAAAAAAACTAAAAGTTGAGCTTGAGATCATGCAGTCGAACCACGAAGGCGAGATTGTCGATGCCATCGGAGATACAAAGGGTCGCTTCGACGTGATATTAATAAACCCCGCCGCATATACCCATACGAGCGTGGCCATAAGGGATGCGATAAGCGGTGCCGGAGTTCCTGCCATAGAGGTGCACCTGACCAACATATATGCAAGAGAAGAGTTTAGGCATACCTCATTGGTTGCGCCGGTAGCTGTAGGGCAGATAAGCGGTTTTGGCAAGCTCAGCTATATATTAGGGCTTGAGGCCGCTGTTTCGTTGACGAAGAAGAAATAGCTTCTATTCATCCGGGTTCTTAAACTCGCGGACACTAAAAGAGTGTCCGCATCTACTTCTTAAGGTATATGATTATTAGAAGAGCTGCTGAATTGCGTAATGTATTGCTGAGGGGCGGGGTGGATGGAATGCTCATCTCCGGCCACAAGAATGTCGGGTATTTAACCGGCACGCTCGGCATAGAAGGGTTGGCGCTCATCACGCGCTCCGGTTCCTTCCTGATTACCGACCCGCGTTTTAGCCAAGAAGCGCAATCTGCCGCAGGATTTATACCAGAGATAACCAAAAGCCCTTTAGCGACGATGAGAAAGATAACAAGATCGCTTAAGATAAGAAGGCTTGGGTTTGAGCCCAATAACATATCTTACGCAGGATTTAATAAGCTAAAGAAGGGGCTAAAGGGGATAACGTTAATACCGGTTTCCGGTCGCGTCGAAAAGCTGCGGGCCGTAAAGACCGATAAAGAGATTGCCTGTATAAAGAGGGCGGCTAAGATAACCTTGAAGTCTCTCACCCAGGTGAAAAGATTTATAAGGCCGGGCATCTCAGAAAAAGACCTTGCCGCAAGACTTGACATGGCATTGCGCCATAACGGCGCAGAGGGTAATGCCTTCCCAACCATAGTTGCTTCCGGGCCGAATACCGCAAAACCCCATGCAAGGCCAACGGCAAGGAAATTTCGCCTTAATGATATAATAATGATAGATATAGGTGCTAATTATATGGGATATAGTTCCGACTTGACAAGGGTATTCTTTTTAGGTAGAATAAGCGCCAACCTTAAACGCGCCTACAAGATAGTGAAAGAGGCCCAAGAGAAGGCCATAAGGGCTATACGGCCCGGGGTAAGGGCTTCAAAGATAGATGGATTGACGCGTAACTATATCGAGAGTAAAGGGTTTGGCAAATACTTTACGCATTCCCTTGGCCATGGCGTAGGCCTTGATGTGCATGAATCGCCGCGTTTCTCTGGCAAGGATAAGACCCCTCTTTTAAAGGGGATGGTACTTACCGTTGAGCCAGGCATATATTTACCGGGAGAAGGCGGGGTACGTGTTGAAGATATGGTATTGGTTACAAAGAGAGGTTGCGTGGTCTTAACGAGGTAGCGGGAAGCGGAGGTTGTTTTAAGATGGTTTCTACCAATCAATTCAGGACAGGAATGGTAATAAAATTGGGAGGGGAGCTCTACTCGATCGTCGAATATAATTTCTACAAGCCGGGTAAGGGAGGCGCGTTTGTACGCACAAAGCTAAAGAACCTCCGGCTCAAGACTATAACAGATAAGACGTTCCAATCCGGTGAAAAGGTAGAAGATGTCTTCATGGAGAAGCGAAAACTCCAATACCTTTACAGGGATGGTGACAGTTATTGTTTCATGGATAATGAATCTTTTGAGCAGTCACATGTATCGAAAGATATTTTGGGTGATGCGGTATATTACCTTAAAGAGAATATGGATATCGGCATCTATTACTGCGAGGGGAATATGATAGATGTAGATTTGCCATCCTCAGTTGCTTTGAAGATCGCGCATACAGAGCCCGGGATACGCGGTGATACGGCAAAGGGCGGAACTAAACCCGCCGAGCTTGAGACGGGCAAGATCGTACAGGTCCCGCTATTTATCAATGCGGACGACACAATTAACGTGGATACGAGAAGCGGCGAGTACCTGGGCCGTGCATAAGCTTGGAAAAGTTTATAGATATCGATAAAGAGGTGGATAATGAATAAGAAAGAGATCGAAGGTTTGGTCGAATTGATGGAAGAGCACGGCTTAGTTGAGATGGAGCTGGAGAAGGAAGGATTAAAGATAAAGCTGCGCAAGGGGTCCGTAGGAGGCGCTCCGATATATGTAACCGGAGAAGGCACGGGTGAAGCCGTCCTGCAGACACAGCGATATGTATCGGAGAAGGCGGCCACAGAGACCGCAACGCCCAAGACGCGGAAAGAGGTGGAGATAAAGTCTCCGATGGTAGGTACATTCTATACGGCGCCTTCGCCTGATGCGCCTTCATATGCGGATGTGGGTTCGCAGATCAAGGTGGGGGAGGTTATCTGCATCATCGAAGCGATGAAGCTGATGAATGAGATAAAATCCGAGGTAAAGGGTAAGGTAGTGCAGGTTCTTGTCGAGAATGGAGAACCCGTTGAATTTGGCCAGCCGCTATTTTTGGTTGAGCCTGAATAATAAAAAGGTACTTTTTTAAATAAATATGTTCTCAAAAATATTAATTGCCAATAGAGGCGAAGTTGCATTAAGGATAATACGTGCCTGCAAAGAGATGGGCATACGCACGGTAGCCGTATATTCAGAAGCCGATGCCAGCTCTCTCCATGTCCGATATGCCGATGAGGCTATCTGTATAGGCGCTCCTCCCAGCTCAGAGAGCTACCTCAACGTTCCCAGCATAATAAGCGCGGCCGAGATAACGGATGTAGAGGCCATACATCCGGGTTATGGTTTTCTTGCTGAAGATGCCCACTTTGCAGAGATATGTGAATCGTGCCAGATAAAGTTTATAGGTCCTCCGCCGGTCGTTATGAGGTTGATGGGTGACAAGATGGCGGCCAAGGAGACGGCGCGCAAGGCAGGTGTCCCGGTTGTGCCCGGCAGTACAGCTGTCGTTAATGCTAAAGAGGATGCGCTCAAGATCGCAAAGAGGATCAAATACCCGGTTATAATAAAGGCATCTGCCGGAGGGGGCGGCAAGGGCATGCGCATATGCCACAATGATGTCCGCCTGGTGGGAGCATTCCTTACGGCACAGAGAGAAGCGGAAGCGGCCTTCGGGAATGCGGACGTATATATTGAAAGATATGTAGAGAAACCGAGGCATATAGAATTTCAGATCTTAGGTGATTCACACGGCCATATAGTACATCTTGGCGAGCGGGACTGCACGGTTCAGCGCCGGCATCAGAAGCTCATAGAAGAGACGCCATCCCCCAGCATAAACGGCAAGCAGCGAAAGCGGATGGGGGAGCTGGCCGTTAAGCTGGCTAAATCAGTAAACTATTCCAACGCGGGAACTATAGAATTTTTGATGGATCAGGATGATGAGTTCTACTTCATGGAGATGAATACGCGGATTCAGGTGGAGCACCCGGTTACGGAGATGATAACGGGTGTAGAT
>JABMSB010000069.1 GCA_013202205.1 Candidatus Omnitrophota bacterium | reverse complement strand
TGTACGGGTTCAACCCCCGTTAGCCACCCCAGTTTTCGATCGTCTATAATTGACCATCCATTTAACCCCTCCCGAGAAATCCAAATAGAGTTTTATTCTTTTCGACTTCCCGCAAAAATGTCTATAGACGAAATTTTTTTCATTTTTTGTCGTTTTTCATTGACAAAAACATTTTTTTCGTGTAAATTAAAAGTAGATATGGAATCAAAATATAAAATTAAAAAATAAGGCCCTCGTTAATATGCCGTGGGGGCCTCTTCCTTTTTTGCGGACGATAAAGGAAAATTAAAGATGTAGTTTTTTTTGAAAGGGGGTGATTGACGTGGCGAAGAAAAAGAAGGCAGCGAAGAAGAAAAAAAAGAAATAAGTGCTACCATAGGTCAACAACGATGAAGAGTTGTTAGAAGGGGCGGTTCTGATTGAGGAAGTGAGAACCGTCCCTATATTTTAAAGGAGCCGAAAATTGAAAAAAAGAAGGGTTCTTAAAAATATTATAAAAAGGCGGCGAATATTCAACGGTAGATTGATAAAGCTCTATTCCCAAAGACATAGGTTTCCGGGAGGATATATAGGCGATCTCGAGGTTGTAATCCATCCCGGAGCCGTCCTTATAGTCCCATTCTTAAAGAG
The DNA here is from genome assembly GCA_013202205.1 of Candidatus Omnitrophota bacterium. Taxonomy (GTDB): domain Bacteria; phylum Omnitrophota; class Gorgyraeia; order JABMSB01; family JABMSB01; genus JABMSB01. Next base: position 8,748 of record JABMSB010000069.1, on the reverse strand, counting down.
AGATAAGATAATCCTGATAAGACAGTATAGGCCGGTGATAAATTCCTATATCTGGGAGCTTCCTGCGGGAACGCTCGATAAAAATGAAAGTCCTGCTGCGTGCGCGAAGAGGGAGTTGATAGAAGAGACAGGCTATAGTGCCGATAATTATAAGAGGATAGGGTTCATATATCCCGCCCCTGGCTACACAACTGAAAAAATATTCATCTTTGAAGCCCGAAAACTGAAAAAGGTTGAGGCCGATAAGGAGGAGGACGAGGTAATAAGGCCCAGAGTCTTTTATAAAAAAGAGATTGAAAATTTGCTAAAATCAGGTAGAATTGTTGATGCGAAGACTATCTGCGCCCTCAGGCTGGCAAGGGTTATATAAGTAGCAGATGTAGTTTTTCGAGGACTGTACAACCAAGCGGACGTGGCGGAACTGGCATACGCGCATGGCTTAGGACCATGTGCCTTCGGGCTTGAGAGTTCGACTCTCTCCGTCCGCACCACTTACTGCGCCTGTAGCTCAGTTGGATAGAGTAGCTGGCTTCGAACCAGTTGGCCGGGTGTTCGAGTCACCCCAGGCGCGCCATTATATGCTAATCCCTTGCACAATCCCTCCTTAAATAGTGTTGACTTAGGATATATATTATGGTAAAATTTGACTTCTTATAATAGGATATATAGAGATAGGAAGATGCCCGCATAGCTCAATTGGTAGAGCAGGACACTCTTAATGTCAAGGTTCTAGGTTCGATTCCTAGTGCGGGTACCATAAATTTAATCGGCAGACATAAGCGAAAGATCGAATTTGAAGTTTTTGGTATAAACAAATGAGCGGTTAAGCGGGTGTAGCTCAGTTGGTAGAGCACAACCTTGCCAAGGTTGTTGTCGTGGGTTCGAGACCCATCACCCGCTCCAAAACAAAAAGAGAGGCGCATTATGAAGGTAATGGATTTTTTGCAGTCGGATGCGATATCGGCAGACCTGAAGGCAACCGATAAGAAGGGGGCCATCAAAGAACTTGTAACCCTCCTTTTTAAGAGTGGAGCCATAAAGAACAAAGAGACTATAGTTAAGATACTTATGGACAGGGAGGCGCTCGGTTCTACAGGTATCGGACATGGAATAGGTATACCACATGGGAAGTCCCCCGATGTTAAGAAGCTCGTAGCCGCATTTGGTCTCTCGCAGAAAGGTGTCGATTTTGAGTCCCTCGATGGTGAGTCCTGCCATATCTTCTTCCTTCTCGTAGCTCCCGTAGATTCCGCAGGTCCACACCTCAAGGCCTTGGCAAGGATATCCCGCATTTTGAAGGACAAACATTTCCGAGATTTACTCCGCCGCTCTAAAGATGTAAAGACGATATTGCAGGCTATAAAAGAAGAGGATGATCGTAAGGCATAGTTTTGATTATCAGGGGCCCTGATAGTCAAAACGATAAAAAGGGATGGTATCTAATATGAGAAGGTTAAAATGGCTTTATCCAGGAATGAATATAAAGAGATGGTTATTCCTATGCGTCTTTGGGATAGCGATGATCTCGATGGGATTTGCGCTTGCCTTGATGGAAGATACATCTGAGTCCCGCACGTGGGTAGGCGTTGTAATGATAGTAGGTATTGCATCAGTCTACATAGGGATAAAACATATAATCAAGTCATTCGTAACGCTATTTCTCCCCAAGGGAGAAGAGGGCGACCTCGTTGACCTCGTTTATCAGAAGCGTTATCTGGAGAGAGGGCCCAAGATAGCGGTGATAGGAGGGGGCACGGGATTATCAGTACTACTTTCAGGGCTTAAAGAGTACACATCTAACATAACAGCCATTGTGACTGTGGCTGATGACGGAGGTTCTTCCGGCAGGTTGAGGCAGGAATTGGATGTCCTGCCACCGGGCGATATAAGGAGCTGTCTTGTCGCGCTGGCAGATTCAGAACCGCTGATGAGCAAACTCTTCCAGTTCAGGTTTTCTGAAGGGGAGGGGTTGAAGGGGCATAACTTCGGAAATCTCTTTATAACCGCCATGTCCAAGGTAGCCGGTGATTTCGAGAAGGCAATAAAACAATCTTCGCGTATTCTTGCCATAAGGGGCCGTGTTGTTCCATCAACGCTTAAGAAGGTCACCCTGGTGGCGCGTTACAAAGATGGCAATGAAGTGGTTGGTGAAAGTGAGATACCGAAGAAGAACCAGCCCATAGAGAGGATGCGCCTTGAGCCGCCCGATCCGGTACCCACAGACGAAGCTACAGATGCGATACGCAAGGCCGACGCGATAATATTGGGCCCTGGCAGCCTTTATACAAGCGTTGTACCGAACCTCTTGATAAAAGGCATAACCGATGAAGTCGTTGCCTCGAGTGCATTGAAGATATATATATGCAATGTCATGACCCAACCCGGCGAAACAGACAACTATTCCGCCAGCGCTCATCTAAAGGTACTATTGGACCATTCAGGGCCCAAGACGGTCGACTATTCTATTGTGAATAATGCCCAGATACCCGAACACCTTTTAGATAAATACAAAGAAGAAGGCGCTTATCCAGTTCTCCCTGACTACGATAAGATAAGGTCTATAGGTTATGGTGTCATTGCCGGGGATGTGATAAACACAAAAGACTATGTCAGGCATGATTCCAAGAAGCTTGCCAAGAAGATCATAGATCTTATAATAAGCACGCGTAAGTCGAGGCAATAGTATGTTGGCCCATATGCGATTACATTACAAGGGGTTTTTGGGATGGCCGCAGCTGAGAAGGTAATAATCATAAGAAACAGGCAGGGGTTGCATGCGAGGCCTGCTGCCCTGTTTGTACAGACTGCAAACAAGTTCGATTCAGATATCAGCGTAGAGAAGGATGGGGAAGCCGTTAACGGCAAGTCGATAATGGGTATCATGATGTTGGCTGCAGAAAAGGATTCTAAGGTGAAGATCTCTGCCGAGGGGTCTGATGCGAAGCAGGCGGTGGCTGAACTGGCAGCGCTTTTAATAGGTGACATAGAAGAGCCTGACATATTGGCCTCCAAATAGGAAAGAAGGGTTTTTTCATGGGACAGATAGAGCTTAGAGGAATACCGGCCGCACCCGGCATAACGATAGGGAAGGTACATCTCTTAGACAGTGAAGAGCTTGTCGTAAAGAAGAAGCGTATACCTCAAAGCCAGTTAAAGAAGGAGGCAGTGCGATTTGAGGATGCGCTCAATAAGACCCGCCGGGAGATAGTAGAGATAAAAGATAAGATATCTGTCGAAATGGGGCGCGAACACGGAGAGATATTCAGCGCCCATCTTCTTGTGCTTGAGGATAAGGTTTTAATAGAAGAGGTCAAAGCCCGTCTTAAAAAAGAGAAGGTTGTAGTAGAGTATATATTCCTGGACGTGCTGAAGAAGTATATAAATGCTTTTTCTAAAATAGACGACGAATATCTTAAGGACAGGATTTCTGATATCAACGATGTAGGGAAGAGGATACTCAGAAACCTCATAGGCGCTACTCACAAGATATTGAGTGATGTAGGAGGAGAGAAGGTAGTGGTCGTTGCGTATGACCTTTCTCCGAGTGATACTGCGTCGATGTACAAGAAGGATGTCATAGGTATTGCTACCGACATAGGCGGTCGGACTTCTCATACAGCCATTATGGCCAAATCACTTGAGATACCTGCGGTCGTGGGCCTTGAGACGATAACCAAGCGGGCGAATAACGGCGACATGATCGTAGTCGATGGTAACCACGGCGTAATAATAATTAACCCCACCAAGCAAACGCTCCTTAAGTACAAGTCAGATCAAAAGAGATTCCGGAGATTTGATGAGGGGCTGGTATATCTAAAGGACCTTCCATGCCAAACGCTCGATGGCCGCAGGGTGGAGTTGGTGGCAAATATAGAATTGCCCGAAGAGGTACCGTCCGTACTTTTCCACGGAGCCGAAGGGATAGGCCTTTACAGGACAGAATTCTTTTATATGAACAGGCGAGATCTCCCCACCGAAGAAGAACACTTCCAGGGGTATAAGAAAGTGGCTCAGGACATGGCTCCGCGCCACACCATTGTACGCACGCTCGATTTAGGCGGGGATAAGTTCTTATCAGAGCTTGAAGTGCCGCGCGAGATGAACCCATTCCTTGGCTGGCGCGCTATCAGGTTCTGCCTTGCGCGTCCCGATATATTCAAGACACAGCTGAAGGCGATACTACGTGCTTCCGCATTCGGCAAGCTCAAGATCATGTATCCTATGATCTCAGGCCTGAATGAATTAAGACAAGCCAATGTTATACTCGAGGAAGTTAAAAAAGAACTGCGCGCGTCCAAGATATCTTTTGACGAAGATATAGCTGTTGGCGCCATGATAGAGGTCCCTTCAGCGGCATTGACTTCAGATATCCTCGCCAAAGAAGTAGACTTCTTTAGTATCGGCACGAACGATCTTATACAGTATTCTCTTGCCGTAGATAGAGTCAATGAAAAGATAGCCTATTTGTATGAACCGGCACACCCTGCCGTACTGCGTTTAGTTAAAACTATAATAGATAACGGCCACAAGGAAGGCATATGGGTCGGTATGTGCGGTGAGATGGCAGGCGATCCAAACCTCACGCTCATACTTCTTGGCCTGGGACTGGATGAATTCAGCACACCTTCTATTATGCTCCCCGAGATAAAGCATATCGTGAGATCCGTCAAGATGGCGGATGCAAAACTTATCGCACAGGAGGCATTGATGCTTCCTACAGGCAGGGAAGTAGAGGCGTACGCTAGGAAGAAACTGCTCGAATTGGTTTCTGAAACCAGGGAGGGGGTATAAGTTGTCAGCAATCGATATTGATAAGATCTCCAAAATAGATAAGGCTGATATGCTGAAATCGCTGGTCGATTTTCCCGACCAATGTGTTGAGGCTATTCGTATAGGCAAGGACGCCTCCATATCGTATAAGGCTTCAGATTTTAACAATGTCATTTTCGCCGGCCTGGGTGGCTCCGCCATAGGTGCTGAGGTATTCTGCTGTCTCTTTAGAGATGAGCTAAAAGTCCCCGCCCTTGTAAGCAGGGAATATACCCTACCCCAATTTGTAGATGATAAGACGCTTCTTATCATTGCCAGCTACTCAGGCAATACAGAGGAGACCCTCAGTTCTTATGATATGGGCCTTAAGAAGGGCGCCAAGATGGTATGTATCAGCTCCAACGGAAAGGTTGAGGAGCTTGCCCGTAAGGATAATTTTCCGTTCGTGAGGATACCAGCAGGCCTTCCGCCCCGTTGCGCGCTAGGCTATTCGTTCTTTCCGCTTCTGGGCATATTCGCCCAGATGGGATTTATAAAGGATAAGTCAAGTGACGCCGATGAGACTATAAAACTTTTGCGCAAATTGAGAGATGAGAAATTGGCCCCCCAGGTTACGGATAAAGATAATTTGGCCAAGCCTATCGCCGCAACCATCTCAGGCGGCCTTGCTGCTATATATTCGGCAAGCGAGCATATGGGCGCTGTTGCCGTTCGGTGGCGCGGGCAGATAGCCGAAAATAGCAAGCACCTGGCATCACACCATCTCTTGCCGGAGATGAACCACAACGAGATAGTCGGATGGGAGAATCCAAAGGCCATATTGAAGAAGATAACGGCCGTATTTCTTAAGGACAAGGATGACCATATCCGCGTCAAGCACAGGATGGAGATTACGGAGAAGCTTATCACGCCTCACGCAAAAGATATAGTGGTACTTGAATCTACGGGAGAAAGTGCCCTTGCGCGCACTTTTTCATTAATATACACAGGCGATTGGGTCTCTTTCTATCTCTCCATTCTAAATGGTGTCGACCCTACTCCTGTAGAGCGCATAGGTTTTCTCAAAGGAGAATTGGCTAAGATTAAGTAGCACGATATTGCATGAGGGTCTTATGAAGGTTTTAATATTGGCTGCCGGCTATGCCACAAGGCTTTATCCGCTTACACTCAATAAGCCTAAGCCCCTGCTTGAGGTAGGCGGTATGCCCATAGTGGAACATATCCTGCGCATAATTGAAGGCTCAAAGGAATTGACGGGCGTACTGGTAGTTACCAATAATAAATTCCATAAAAATTTCAATGAATGGAAAGATGGAGTGAAATTTTCCCACCCTATAGAGGTTATAAATGATGAGACGCTTTCTAATGACGATAGGCTGGGTGCTATAGGTGACATGAACCTCGCCTTGCAGAAGGCCAATATAGATGAAGATCTTATGGTAATAGCGGGGGACAACCTATTCGATTTCGAGCTCGACGGTTTCGTAAAATTTGCAAAAAGCCACAATGGCGTAACGGTCGGCCTCCGTGATGTAAAGGAGAGGGAGCTTGCAAAAAAATATGGCATAGTAAAGCTGGATGATAAGAGTAAGGTGACGCTCTTTGTGGAGAAACCCGCGGACCCTCCATCGATGTTGGCCGCAATGTGTATTTACTATTTTTCCAAAGAGAATCTTTACCTTATTTCCGATTACATTGCTACTGGAAAGAAACAGGATGCCCCGGGGAATCTTATGGCCTGGCTTGCCGGGGAGGGGCGTCTTTATGGTTTTAAGATAGATGGAAGATGGTTTGATATAGGTGACAAGGCGTCACTGGAAAGAGCAGAGAAAGAATTTTAACCAATGTAGGGTGCACTTTAAGGTGCCAACGGATGTTGTATAATTAATGAAGGAGGTATAAGGTGTGTCAGAAGGAGAATTATCTTGCTACTTCAGAGAGCGTGACGGAAGGCCATCCGGATAAGGTGGCAGACCAGATATCGGATGCGATATTGGATGAGGTATTAAAAAATGATCCCAATGCGAGGGTTGCCTGCGAGACTTTCGTAAGCGTCGGCCTCGTTGTTATCGGCGGGGAGATAACGACAGATTGTTATGTAGACCTGCCAAGGCTGGTGCGTTCGGTGATAAAGGACATAGGATATACCAATCCGAATAATGGTTTTCAATATGAGTCATGTGCCGTACTGAATGCTATAGGCAGGCAGTCTCCTGACATAGCGCAGGGCGTCGATACGGGCGGCGCAGGCGACCAGGGGCTTATGTTCGGCTATGCTACAAATGAGACGCCCGAGTTGATGCCCCTGCCGATCGCATTATCCCACAAGCTGGTAAAATCTTTAGCAGATGTAAGGAAGTCGGGCACCTTAAAATATCTGGGCCCTGACGGCAAGTCCCAGGTAACTGTAGAGTATAAAAATGGCGCTCCGGCGAGAATAGACTCGATAATTATAGCCACGCAGCATGACGAGTCAGTATTGACCCAGGACGGCAAACATATGACTGAGGAGTCGAAGAAGGAGATATGGGAGAAGGTCGTATTGCCGGTCGTTCCCAAAGAGCTGCTCGACAAGGATACCAAATATTTCGTAAACCAGACCGGCAAGTTCGTAGTGGGCGGCCCGCAAAGTGATACGGGCGTGACGGGACGCAAGATCATCGTCGATACTTATGGCGGCGCGGTCCCGCACGGAGGCGGCGCATTTTCCGGTAAAGACCCAACGAAGGTAGACCGTTCCGCTTCATACGCGGCAAGGCACATAGCCAAGAATATAGTTGGCTCGGGAGTGGCCGATAAGTGCCAGGTAATGTTGTCATACGTCATAGGACGGGCCGAGCCTACTTCACTGGCAATAGATACATTCGGCACCGGTAAGATATCGGATGATAAACTGATAGAATTGGTAAGGAAGAACTTTGACCTGACACCCAAGGGGATTATAAAGACCCTCAATCTACGAAGGCCTATCTATAGGAAGACCGCAGCATATGGCCATTTTGGACGGGATGAGGAGACCTTTACTTGGGAGAAGCTCGATAGGGTGGACGTATTTAAGAAGGGAAAGGTTGGCAGCCTCGTTCTCTAAAATTTATATTTAAAAGGAATCTAATCAACCTATAGGAGTACAGATGAAATTTCATATCAAGGATAAGCGGTTGTCAAAAAAAGGCAAACTAAGGATAGAATGGGCCAATGAGAGCATGCCCGTTTTAGCGTCGATCAGGGAGAAATTCAGACGAACCAAACCGCTGAAAGGCGTGCGCATCGCATGCTGCCTGCACGTTACGACCGAAACGGCCAATCTAATGCTTGCCCTAAAAGCCGGCGGTGCCGAGGCTGTTCTTTGCGCATCGAATCCTCTTTCTACGCAGGATGACGTGGCCGCGTCACTCGTTGTCGATTATAAGATCCCCGTATTTGCAATAAAGGGAGAGGACAATAAGACCTATTACAATCATGTAAATGCCGTCCTAGACCAGGAACCTCATATAACGATGGATGACGGTGCGGATCTTGTTTCGACTGTACATAAGACCCGCCGCAAGCTGGCAGAAGGGATGCTTGGCGGGACAGAGGAGACGACGACTGGTGTTATTCGTTTGAGGAGCCTTGAGCAGAAGGGTATGTTGCTATTTCCCGTCATAGCCATCAACGATGCCAATACCAAACACCTCTTCGATAATAGGTATGGTACCGGGCAGTCTACAATCGATGGGATCGTCAGGGCTACTAATATCCTTTTGGCCGGCAGCAAATTTGTAGTCTGCGGTTATGGTTGGTGCGGACGGGGTGTCGCGATGCGCGCCAAGGGCATGGGAGCACAGGTTATCGTTGTCGAAACCGATCCCCTCAAAGCGCTCGAGGCAGTTATGGATGGCTACAGCGTCATGCCTATAAAGATGGCAGCCGGTATCGGCGATGTCTTTGTTACGCTCACAGGGGATACATCTGTTATACGGGGTGAACATTTTAAGC